>NZ_JBXWPD010000009.1:0-220738 GCF_059611225.1 Ruegeria sp. CDSA246
CCTGCCGCGCAAACAAACTGCCAGAACCAGAAGGCCTCACAGCCTGACCTGTTTCGTTAGGGCGCAAAAAATGCGCCTTAACGCACCGGTAAATTGTCCAAGCGCCAAATTTTACCATGATGTCAACGGGCTAAATTTCCCCCCTTTAAGGTTTGAATGTCTGAATGGCGCGTGGTAGCCGGGATATCCCAGCCGTTTACAGTGTGTGAATGTTAGCTTTCCGGGGCTTTTGGCTGGGCCCCTGAAAGTGGTTTTTGATATGGTATGACTTCAAAGCTAAGACCCATCTTAAGCCTGTGCAGCCCACAACGTGTGGTGGCCGGAGCGTTCTTCCTTCCTATGCTGGCTTACGCTTTTCCGCCATTCCAGATGTCTGATTTGCCATTTGTCATATGCTTCTTATTTTGGTTCGGGGTGATGGGCATCGCTGTGACGTCGACCTGGATGGCCCGAAAACTGATCCGCGAAACCGGGACTGTTCTGAACCTGCCGGTGCGTGACCTGGCAATCGCCCTGTTTGTTCTGCTGTTGTTTATCCCGTCCCTTTGGTTGCTGGGCGTGGTTCTGTTTTCCATTGGGGGCCACTCTGCACCCGGCATCCCGCAGGTTATAGGATACAGCGCCTTGTTTACTGCTGGCCTAATACTGACCAGCCGAGCGGAACCCAAAAGCGCACCACTATCATCCCCGGCACCGCGGCTTGCGCGACGGTTGCCTGCGTCTTTTCAGGGGCAGATTTATCGCCTGAGCTCGCGCAATCACTATGTGGATGTGGTCACATCTGAGGGCATCTTTGCGATCCGGTTACGGCTCTCTGATGCGGTTGGGGAAATGGAGCCCTTGCGCGGGCACTGTGCGCACCGCTCTCACTGGGTCGTGGATGAAGCAGTTGCAGCCACTGAGAAAGTAGCCGACAGAATTTACTTGAAGCTGGTGAATGGTGACCTGATACCAGTCAGCCGGAAGTACAAGCCGAAGCTCGAGGATGATGGGCTGATATGATCTTAGCGCGGCATTGGGATGATTTGCGGATGAGGGCCGGTCAGGATGGCCATTGCCCGGTCGCTCATCAAGTCACTTAGAACCTTCTCGGAACTTCGCAGCCCGCCTGTATAGGTGCCATAGGCCGGTAGGATAAGCCGTGCATTGTCCAGCAAAAACGCCGGGCGTGTGATCGTCCGACCGCGTGCCCTGATGCGGGTTTTGGGATGGTAGTGACCCGAGACTTCACCTTGCGCACCAAGTAGGGCGATATGTCGGAAAACCAGCGGACCCACCGTGTATTCAGCCAGATGTGTTCCGCACAGATCTATTGGGCCCGGGTCGTGGTTTCCTTCGATCCAAATCCATTGTCGGCCTGCCTGAAGGGCCGTCAACGAAAGCTTCTCGGTGGTGCCCAATGCAGTCAACGCATCCAGATCGTCAAAGCTATCGCCCAGACAGATGACAGTTTGCGCGCCGGTTCTGTCGATGTCTACGGCCAGCCTGGTCAGGGTGTCCTGACTGTCATAAGGCGGAAGTGAGGGACCACCGCGTCGCGCCATACGTTCGGATTTGCCAAGATGCAGATCGCTGACGCATAGCAGGTTCCGGCTTGGCCACCACAACGCACCAGTTCCCAGAGCGCGCAGGTCTTGATCAACAAAGGAAAACGCCAAATCGTTCATGGTACGTTCTTTGCCTGTTTTGACCTCTGGCGCAACCTGATTTACTTCGTGTCCAGTCCCGCAGCCTGTAGCAACCGGGCGCTTTCCTCGGCCAACAGGCGTTCTTCGGCGGCACCTTTGACTGGTACCTTGCCAACCTCCAGAAACAACGGAGCAGCAAGCGGAGAGACCCGATCAAGCCGAACCAGATCGATCCGGTCGCCAATGCGTTCGATCATCGCCTCGATACGCCCAAAATCGACCAGGCCGCGCATTGCTTCCTCGCGGGTGATCTGCATCAGCAGGTGGTCGGGGTCATATTTAAGCAACGTGTCGTAAAGGATGTCCGACGAAAACGTAGCCTGACGCCCGCTCTTGCGTTGCCCGCCTGTATTGCGTTCGATCAGGCCTGCGATTGTGGCAGAGGCGCGAAAAGTGCGTTTCATGACAGCGTTGCCCGCCAGCCATGTCTCAAGCCCGTCACGCAATTCGTCCAGTTGGAACAGAGGGCGCGGGTCGGTCACTGCGTCCAAGCCCCAAATCAGCGTCGCATAGTCGGTGGAAACGAAACCAAGCGGGGCAAGCCCGGTTTCCTCCATCCGTTTGGTCAACAAAAGGCCAAGGGTTTGCTGGGCATTGCGACCGGCAAAGCCGTAAACACAAAGATGTTCACGGCCATCATTGGGGAAACTCTCGATCAGCAAGCGATCACGCTGCGGCAATCGGGACATATCTCGCTGCAGGGCAAGCCACTCGGCTGTGTGTGCAGGCAATTGCGGCCAGTCGGTTTGAGCGAACATGCGCAGGATACGATCGCTGAGTTGGGTCGAGGTCGCGAACTTTGTACCCGAGAACGTGGCGATCTTGGGTTTCTTGTCGGCCCGACGGCTGACCTCGACCACCATTTCTCGCAGCCCCTCATAGCGGACGATCTGCCCGCCTATCAGGAAGGTATCTCCGGGCGTCAGAGAGGCTGCAAATGCCTCCTCGACCTCACCCAGCGGTTTGCCCCCACGATTGCGCTTTAGGCGGACTTTCAGCGTGTCAGTGTCCTGTATCGTGCCCAGATTCATGCGAATACGCTGTGCAGCCCGCGGGTCTCTTAGCTGCCATTGGCCGTCGGGGCGCTGCAACAGCCGCTGCCAGCGATCATAGGCGCGCAGCGCATAGCCACCGGTTGCACAGAAATCCAAACAGGCGTCGAACTCAGCGCGGCTGAGGTCAGAAAATGGCCCTGCTGTTGTCATTTCGGTGAACAGGGCGTCTGCATCGAACGGGCCCGCCGCAGCGGCGATGAGCATATGCTGGCACAACACGTCCCTTGGGCCCCGTCCGCGCGGTTCGCCATCCAGATCATGCGCCTTTGCAGCCTCCAATGCGGCGACGCACTCGACCACTTCGAACCGGTTCGCTGGCACCAAAAGGGCTTTGGACGGGGCGTTGTAGCGGTGGTTGGCACGACCAATCCGCTGCACCAGACGCTTGACGTTCTTGGGCGCGCCAATCTGGATCACCAGATCCACATCGCCCCAGTCGATGCCCAGATCCAGACTGCCGGTGCAAACAATGGCGCGTAGGTCACCGCGGACCATCGCAGCCTCGACCCGTTCGCGCTGTTGCCGATCTAGGCTGCCGTGGTGAATGCCAATGGGCAGCCCGTCATCATTGGCAAGCCAAATGTTGTGAAAGAATATTTCGGCCTGCGCGCGGGTGTTGTGAAAGATAAGCGTGGTTTTGTGTTGTTTGATCTGATCCAGCACCGCAGGGATCGAATAGGCCGCCCCTCCACCGGACCAGGGCGGCATCTCTTGCGTCTCAAGCATTCGGATGTCGGGATCGGGGCCGGGGTCTGCCTGAATGATCTGACATGGATCAGGGTTACGGGCCAGAAACTGTGCGATGGCTTTTGGGTCTTCGACTGTGGCCGACAGGCCGACGCGTCGCAGGTCAAGGCACAAGCTTTGCAAACGGGCCAGCGCCAACATCAACTGATCGCCACGTTTGCTTTCTGCCAGGGCGTGAATCTCGTCCACGATCACGCGCTGTACCCCTGCAAACATCCTTGGCGCATCCTCGTAAGAGGTCAGCAAAGCCAGGCTTTCAGGCGTGGTCAGCAGGATATGTGGAGGGTCCACGCGCTGCCGTTTCTTTTGCGTGGCCGTGGTATCGCCTGTTCGGTCTTCAATGCGAATGGGCAGACCGATTTCATCCGCCGGGCCGCGCAGGTTGCGGCGAATGTCGGCGGCCAACGCTTTGAGCGGCGAAACATAGAGCGTATGCAGGCCGGGGTGATCATTTTCCGCCAGTTCGGCCAGCGTCGGCAGGAAACCGGCCATCGTCTTGCCACCGCCGGTTGGCGCAATGAGCAAAGTGGCCGGGTCCGCAGCCCGGTCAAACATCTCTTGCTGATGTGGGTGGATGGACCAGCCTTTGGTGTCAAACCAAGCCGTGATCCGGGCGGGAATCTGCGTCATGAACGCAGACTACCCGGCCTGTCCCGGAAATGGCACGGCGTTATTTTACGATAGTCTCGTCTTTAACGAACATGTTGGCCCAGGCCCTGTCAATCAGGTCGGGGCTCATCTGATAGGGGATGCCCTCGAACTCGCAGATCGAGATCATCTGGTCGATCAGGAAGATCGGCTGATAGTTGGCGTAGACGTTGTTGATGGTCGGGTATTTGACCTTCAGCAAATGCACCAGAGCGGATTCATCCAGCGGCATGCCGCGTTTTCGCGCCACCATTGCGAAAATTTTCAGGAAGTCTTCTTGAACCGGACCACCGATCTTGATCTTGAAGAAGATCCGGCGCAGGGCCGCTTGGTCGAAGATCTCGTTCGGGTGGAAGTTGGTCGAGAAGATGACCAATGTGTCAAAGGGAACCTCGAATTTTTCGCCTGATTGGAGGCCAAGAATATCCTTGTTCTCTTCCAGAGGAACAATCCAACGGTTGACCAGCGCTTGTGGCGGTTCCTGCTGACGACCAAGGTCGTCCACGATAAAGATGCCGCCGGTTGATTTCAGTTGAAGCGGCGCCTGATAGGTGCGTGCAGTCGGGTTGTAGACCAAATCCAGCATGGAAAGCGACAGTTCACCGCCCGTTACAACGGTCGGGCGTTCGCATTGAACATAGCGTGTGTCGAACCGTTTGCGGCGGCGGAGACTGTTGGGGTCATCTGCTTCCTGCTCGATCGCAGTGTGGACGATCGGGTCATAAACGGTGATGACCTGACCGGCATACTCGATGGCACGAGGTACATAGACGTTGTCCCCTAACGCGTCGCGAATACCGTTCGAGATTGAGGACTTACCGTTTCCCGGAGGGCCATACATCAGAATGGATCTGCCAGCGCTGACCGCGGGGCCCAGATGGTCCAGCAGGCTGTTGGGCAGAACCAGATGCCCCATGGCGCCCGTTAGCTGATCGCGGGTCACTTGAATATTTCGGATAGACTGACGCTTGACCTGTTCCCGGTAGACGTCCAGCGGAACCGGCATGGCGCCGAAGTACTCAGATTGGCTCAGCGCGTCCAGAGCGCGGGCTTTGCCGGCATCGGTAAGCTGATAGCCCATCTCGTTGCCACTGTTGGCGTTCAGTGTGCCGGTCGCTTCGAGCAGCTTTTGTTCGCGGGCAATGTCCACAAGTTCTTGCGTGACCGCACCTGGCAAACAGACCGCTTCCGCGATTTCCGTGACCGTATCCACGTTCTTTCGGAATATCGTCTTAAGCAGAATGTCCCGCATCATCACGATGGGCAGTTTCATTTCGGCCATACCCTTAGGGGCAGGGGGGGCCATAACCGAGGTCGTCTGCATATTCATGAGCGTTGCCCGTCTATCCACTAATCACGCCAAAAGCCCCACACGGGCCACTTGCCTAAAATCTTAACCTGGTTTGTGTCAGCACCAAGGCACTGAAAAGGCGGACTGATGATAGTTTATGAGCCGGAAACAGTACCGAGAATCAGATAGATCGCCAGGCTGGCCCCCAACGGAAAACCCATCGGGAATTTCTTGCCCCGATCCCAGCTTTCCCAGTCCGGGGCAATTGCCCTAAGGCGCGTGTGTTTGGCCAGCCGATGTGTCACATATGCACCAAGCATGGCACAAGTGGCGATCAGCGTCATAAGCAGATAGTCACCGGCCCAGACAAAGGCCGAGGCGGCCGCTAGAAACTTGGCATCACCTGCGCCCATAACCCCAGCCGCGTTGAGGAGGATGCCAAAAAACAGAACGACAAAGATGTGCAGCAATTGCCATAGATAGGGCGGCAGCGTCAGGGCAATCGGACCAACGCCGCCGGTCGTCCACTCGGTGGACCAAGGTGGCAGCACAATCAATCCGACAACAGCAAAAATCGCGACCAAAGCGATCACGGCGTGATTTTTGATCAACATGCTACGCAGATCAGTGAAGGCTACGTACAAGCAGATCGGCAACACAAATGGCAAAAACCATGCGGCTGCCGTCGCAGGGATATTCATGAATCAGGCCTCTTCAAGCGCGCGAAGCGATCGAACGGCTTCCTCATAGTGCTGCGGGTGGGTTGCAATGGCTTCGCGGAACAGGTTCTTGGCCGTTGTGATGTCGCCTTGCTTGATTGCAGAAATGCCCATTGTATTCAGTAACATGGCCCGCTCAACCTGTGTCAGAGGAACAACCGGCATGTTATAGTTGCCCTGCGCGGCCCGGGCCAGCACAAGGTTGTTCTTGGCTGTGAACAGCGATTTGTCCTGACGGATAGCTTCAGAAAACAGCCTTTCCGCATCCGCGTAGTCACCGCGTGACAGCTTGGAGTAGCCCCAGTTGTTCATAACGCTGCCAGGGCGCGTGGTCAGACCGACGGCTGTTTCGTAAAAGTGATCTGCGCGTTTCCAGTCTTTGCGAGAGTCTGCAACGACCGCCTCAAGGCGGTAACGTTGGAATGTCTCATAGGTTGGAGGAACAGAATCCAGCGTCGACTTGGCGGTCGACCAGTCACCTGCGCGGACCGATGCCGCGGCGTATTCGACCCGGTCGACGTTGCTCGCGCCCTTCATGGTTGTCACTTTTTTCCACGCCGAAGCGGCCTCGGTCGTGCGTTTGGCGCGCGTAAGAGAAATCGCGAGGCCCCGTTGCAGGTCGATCCGGCCGGGGTTTTTTGCAGCAGCACCTTTGAAATAGGTCACAGCCTCGTTCGGGTCAGCCGCGGTCAGAAGAACCTCGCTCAGGTTGGTTTCGTCAATGACGTCCACCTCCTGATAGGTGCGTTCGACCTTTTCTTCCTCGGTTTCTTTTTCGCAGGCGGACAGGACCATCCCGCAGATTACCATCGTTGGAATCAAGAATTGCTGGCGCATTTTTTGCGTCCCTTACTGCTCTTGCCAATGTTACGGGAGCTTGCGCAGCTTGAATTGCCCGTCGCCTTGCTGCTCCAGTGTATATTCTTGTTTTTCCGGGGTAGTATTAACAGGATTTTCCATTTTTGCGAGTGCTAAGCGTAGATTGTCCAAGATTGCGTCACTTTCGCCATTGTCCAAAGCAAAGGCGCGCCGGAACATCTGTTCTGCCTCGGGGTATTCGGCCTTTTCCATCAGCACAACACCAAGATTGTTCCACGCGATAGGCCAGTCAGGCTCATCCTCAATTGCGCGGCGCAGCAGTTCCTCTGCCTGCCCTAAACGCCTGAGACCCAGGTTCGCAGTCCCCATTGAGGTCAGGAGTTCCGTTGTCATCCCCTGATCCAGCGCGGCACGAGAAAAGGATGTCAGCGCCAGCTCATATTCGCCCGATGCCATCAGCCGGTTTCCGACTGTAACCGGATCAACAGCTTCGGCCTTAGGGTCGATGCCAGGAGCATCCAGATCGTTCGAAAGGCCTGTTTCTGTACAAGAGGCCACCATGGCAAGAACCAAGGTGGCCTGAAACGTGCGGCGTAGCCTAAACCGGATACACCTGAAATTTGAATTCATCGGGACGTTATCCACCGGATCCACTGTTTGCAAAGTCCGCGATGCCTTTTGCCGAGGGGCCGACCAGAATGACCAGCAACGGCGGCACCGTCAGTATCATTGTGGCAAGTGTCATTTTGGTTGGCAACTTATTCGCTGCCTCTTCGGCGCGCATCACTCGTTTGTCACGCATTTCACCGGCATAAACCCGCAGGGCTTCGGCTATTGATGTACCAAATGTGGCCGACTGGATCATAACAGTCACGAACGAGCTGACGTCCTGAACACCGCAACGTGTGCCAAAGTCTCTGAGAACGCTGTCCCTGTCCTTACCTGCCTTCAGTTCGTGCGCGACGACTTCGAACTCTAGGGCGATATCCGGGTAAGAGACTTTCATCTCAGCCGCGACCCGAACGATTGCCTGATCCAGCGACTGACCGGCTTCCACGCAGACCAGCATCAGGTCCAGAGTATCGGGAAACCCTGCGACGATGGCTTCTTCTCGCTCGGCAACGCGTCGCGTGATCCAATAGCGGGGGAGGAAGTAGAACGCACATGCCGGGATCAAGACGCGGGTGGCCGTTTGAGTCGGTGTGAATTCTTGGCCACCGGAGAAAACCGTGACCAACAGAACACCAATCGCGACCCCGACCAAACCAAGGGCAAATTGGGCAAAGTGGAAAAAGCGCACCGCGTCCTTGGATTGATACCCCGCCTGGCGCAGCTTGAGTTCCATCGCGGACAGCTCTTCCTGATTCTGTGGTTCCAGGAAGTTCGCAAATTTCTGAAGCTGCTCGTTGCGACTGGCTTGTCGCAGTTTGTCCTTGTTGCCTTTCTTGCCTTCCTTGGGCGCTGCATTTGAACGTTGCAGTTTCTTGAGAGGGTCCTCTGGTTGGTTCAACATCAGTGGCACGGCCACCAGAATCATAAACAACCCCAGAACACCAACCACAATAAGTGGTCCGAACGGCCCCAAATGCTCGGTCAGGACTTCATTGATTTGGGTCAGAAATTCCATACTCAAGCCCTCAGACTTTGATGTTCGTAAGAATGCGCATTACGATCAGGTTCAGTGTCAGCATGATGCCTACAAAGAAGCACATCGGAATGAACCACTCGTGGTCAACAACCTCGTCATAGTAGCCCGGATCTTTCACCAGAATGAACAACAGGCAGAAAAGGGGGAAGCCAGACAGAAACTTGCCGGACCATTTAGCTTCGGCAGTGATCGCCTTAACGCGCCGGAACAGGCGAAATCGAGCACGGATAACTTGGGCCAAGCCCGCCAAAATTTCCGCCAGGTTACCGCCTGCCTGTTGTTGGATTCCGACAGCAACAGACAAAAAGCGCAAATCTTGCATCCCCAGACGTTCTGCCATGTCCTTTAGGGCTTCACCCACGTCACGGCCATAGGCGCATTCGTCAGCGATGATACCAAATTCCGTTCCAAGCGGATCCTGTACTTCGCTCGCAACAATCTGAATTGTTGAGACAAATGGGTTACCAACGCGAAGAGAACGAACCATCAGTTCAACGGCGTCGGGTAGTTGTTCCTCCATCAGGCCCATACGTTTCGAGGCTTTGTGGTTCACCCAAGCATAGACACCCCCGACACCGATCCCAATCGAAAGCGCAATCCGCAATACGGTATCCGTGGCCGTCCCGATACTTAACCCAACATAAGCAAAGCCTGAAACCAGCACCATGATCATAACCAACTGGCGTGGCGAAAAGGCGATTGCGGCCTTTTGCGCCTTGTCGGCCAACAGCGAATAGAGCGGGATGCTCTGGGTTTTCATATGCTGCTGCATTTCCTTGCGCAGCTGTTCCAGGACCTGCTCGCGTCCGACGCCTTTCTCAAGCATATCCAGACGCCGGTTCACGCGGCTGTTCAGGCTGATGGACTTGCCAAATGCCACAAGATAGATGCCCTCGACCAGGAGAAGAACTCCGACGAAGATCACAACATAGATAAGAGCCTCTACGGGCAGTTGCATATCCGGATCTCCTTAGACGGTCGTAGGTTCGTAGATGGATGGAGGCAGATCAAAGCCCCACAAGCGGAAGCGTTCGGAATAGTGGCTGCGCACACCGGTCGCGGTGAAATGGCCAATGATTTTGTTGTCCGGCGTTAGACCAACGCGTTGAAACTTGAAAATTTCCTGCATCGAAATCACGTCACCTTCCATCCCTGTAATCTCGGTGATCGAGGTCATCCGACGCGAGCCGTCCTGCAAGCGGCTGGCCTGAACGATCAGGTTCACAGCTGATGAGATTTGGCTGCGGACCGCTTTGAGAGGCATCTCGATTCCGGCCATTGCGATCATGTTTTCGAGACGCGAAATCCCGTCACGGGCCGAGTTGGCGTGGATCGTGGTCATCGAACCGTCGTGGCCGGTGTTCATAGCCTGCAGCATGTCGATCACCTCGGCGCCACGCGTCTCGCCAACGATGATGCGGTCAGGACGCATACGAAGAGCGTTTTTAAGACAGTCGCGCGGGCTGACTTCGCCTTTGCCTTCGACGTTAGGGGGGCGGCTTTCCATCCGTCCCACATGGGTCTGTTGCAGCTGAAGTTCCGCCGTATCCTCGATGGTCAGGATGCGTTCGGCGTCATCAATAAAGCTGGACAAGGCATTCAGCGTCGTCGTTTTGCCCGAGCCTGTACCGCCCGAGACGATGATATTCAGACGCGTTGAAACAGCTGCCTGCAAATAGGCGGCCATTTCTTCGGTAAATGCGCCGAAATTGACCAGATCGTCGATGGCCAGCTTGTCTTTTTTGAACTTACGAATGGAAACAAGCGACCCGTCAACGGCGATAGGTGGCACCATTGCGTTGAAACGCGACCCGTCAGCTAGGCGGGCGTCGACATAAGGGTTGGATTCATCGACCCGACGACCCACGGCGGATACGATCTTGTCGATGATCCGCATCAGGTGCTTTTCGTCCTTGAACGTGACGTCGCTGATTTCTAGCTTGCCGTGCCGCTCGACAAAAATCTGCTGAGGGCCGTTTACCAAGATGTCGTTGACGCTGTCGTCTTGAAGCAGCGTCTCAAGGGGCCCCAGACCAGTGACTTCGTCATACAGTTCCTTGTTTAACTGCGACCGGTCTTCGCGGTTCAGAACGATATCACGAGATTCAAGGATTTCGCTCGAGATTGCGCTGATTTCTGCACGAAGTTCAGATTCTCCGGCCTTTTCAAGTGCCGCAAGATTCAGGTTTTCCAGCAGTTCCCGGTGCATCTCGATCTTGATTTCACCCAGGCGCTCTTTGCGCTTGCGATCCCGGTCCGAAGCGACCGGTTCAGCGGCCTTTTTTTGGATTGGGCGACGGGCGACGGCGTTTTCAGTGGATGCTTTTTTCGGAGCAGGCGTTTGTGCCGCAGCCTCAGGCGTAGGAGCAGCCTCGACCGGCTGCGCTGCTGGCTGCTTCTTGTATCTTGAAAACACGGCGACTACCCCTCTGAAATACGGTTACGCGGCCTCGGCGCTGCTGCTGCCCAAACTGTGAAGCGATTTTGCAAGTTTTGCGATTTCCCGACGCAGCGGGTTTTTGGCGGCGGATTTGGCCAGCGGCAATCCGTGATCACCGCTTTGCATGACGGGTTTGCCACCATCTGGCAATTGCAGGTCAATTGAAATGCCCAGGCTTTCGCCCATTCGCTTGACCCGGCCTTTGCCATTCAAGTCAGTGAATTTCGGGGCTCGGTTCAGAGCGAACCGGAGCTTGTTGAACGGCAGTTCCTCGGCCTGAAGGGCGCGTTTCAACCGCAGCGCGTTCTGAGCGGATCGCATATCCAGCTCGATCATGGCAAAGTACACATGTGCAGCCTGAAGAACCGTTTCCGACCAATGAACAAGGGTTGTCGGCATATCGACAACCACGTAGTCGAATTTCCTGCGGGCTATTTCGATGACGCGCTCGATGTCTTCGGGTGTGATCAGGTCCAACGGAACCATATCGGACGGTGCAGTCAGGACCTCAAGCTTTTCCTCATAGGTTTGTAGGGCCTGCGAGAAGACATCGTCGTCCATCGAGTTTGTGTCCGACAGCATCTCAAATATGGTTTCGCGTCGGGGAAGGTCCAGATAGGTCGACACGCTGCCGTATTGCAGATCCAGATCGATGACGCACACAGAAGGTGCCTCTTTGTCTGACGCAGTTGCCAGCTCCCAGGCGAGATTGACCGCCATAGTCGTTGATCCCACACCGCCTGCCAGCCCATGGACCACAAACAGCGCGCCTTCCTTCGAATCACCGTGAGCGGCAGGAGCTGTCGCAACCGCAGTCGCTGCTACCGGCTCAGGTTTGTTCATGCGCTCGATGGCTTCCTGCAGCTCTCCCTCGGGAAGAGGGTAGGGGACAAACTCGTCCGCGCCCTTGCGAAGTAGTTGGTGCAGAGATGCAGGTGTGACGTCTTCGGCGATCAGTACGATCTTGATCTTTTTCTCTTTGGCCTGCGAGATGATCTCGCCCATCAGAGAAAGGTTGTCCTCATCTTCTCCGTCAATGGCAAGCGCAACGAATTCAAGGCTTTCCGCCTCAGGTTGGCTGAAAAAAGCCAGGGCTTCGGCGAAGCCAAGGTCGCCCCAGCGTTCGCCCAAAATGGTTTCCATGTCCTCGATCAGAAGATCAAAATTTTGGACGTCACGGCTGATCGTGCAGGCCAGAATGGCAGTTCCGTCATCATGCGTTTTGGCGCTTGTCATTCACACAATCCTCGTCGTCTGGGCCTGCTCACTGCCCGAACATGTCTGGTTCGGTTCAGTTCGCTGTTGCCCGGTCGCGGCCAATTCGGGCCGCACTTCACCTAATTGTTGAAAAGATGGCTTGGAACTTAGGCAAGATTTTGGCGCAAAAGAACCAATTGTAGGGAAATGGGCGACGATGCCGCCCATTTCTTATGGATTATTCATCACTGCCGCCAGCATCGTCGCGCTGGATGTAGCTTTCCCTCGTGGCGCTTTCGACGTATTCGCGGTACACGATTTCGGCGTATTTGCCATCCAGAACCAGCGGATTGCGATCCAAAAAGCCCGACACTTCGGTGACCGTGCGCCTGTTGCGGCGATCTCGGTTCGGAGTGTCGATCAGAGGCCGCGTTTTCCCGAAGGAAACTACAGCTTCCAAACGCGACCGCGAGATCCCTTGCTGCGTCAGGAATGCAACGGCTGCGTTTGCACGACGTTGCCCAAGCGACTGGTTATACCCGGTTGAGCCAACGGCATCGGTATGGCCGTAAACGCGGAACCGTGCTTCGGGGAACTGCTTGATCCATGCCGCTTGCCGCAACAAGACCCGCTGCGCCTGAGCGTCCAGCTGAGAACTGTTAAACGCAAAATTGATCTGCGTTGGCACTTCTGCGGCAAACCGCTGGCCCAGGATTTGTGCGTATGTCAGCTCACCGTTCATGACCTGAACGTTGTTTAGAGTTGCGTTGCCAAAGGCGCCTTGGTCAGCTTCGTACCCCGCTTCACGTGTACACGCGGCAACGGCGACCGACAGACCCAGTGTTATGATCCACTTTTGCATTGGTCCTATCCTCTCAATCATTCCAGGATGTAGCCGTATGAGCTGCCAAAGTCCTGTTTGGCGACTTCAGACGCAGCACCCGAACCAACGCGTGTGGTTCGCGCCGTTCTTCCGTTCAAGAACAGGTCAAACTCGCTAGGCGGTTTGACGCGGTCTGTCGGCAGGGCCAGGGCTTCACCACGGGTGGGTGATACCAGATGGGCTGTGACGATGATAACCAGTTCAGATTGCTGACGCTGGTATTCCGCGCTGCGGAACAAAGAACCCAGTACAGGAATGTCGCCGACCCATGGGATTTGGCTGTTCAGGTCTGCGAAGTTGTCCTGAATCAACCCTGCAATCGCAAAGCTCTCTCCGTCTCGCAATTCAACTGTCGTCTTTGTTTGACGTGAGATAAAGGTAGGCACGTTGTTGCCTGCAATTGAGAAGTTGGAGTTCGGGTCAATAGTTGAGACCGATGTTCCTAACTCAAGGTTAATCAGATCACCATCCACCACGCGAGGGGTAAAGAGAACCTGCACACCGAAGTTCCGATATTCGATTGCAATGTTGCCGTCATCCGCAGGAACAGGAATCGGGACTTGGCCACCCGCCAGGAATTCAGCTTCCTGACCTGACAGGGCTGACAGGTTGGGCTCTGCAAGAGTACGGGCGAGCCCTTTGGTTTCGAGCGCCTCCAACAACAAGCGTACCTGCGTTGAACCGGCACCAAAGCCAAACAGGATGGCACCTGTATTTGTCTGCTGGAAGGGAATTCTGTCGGCGAGGGCGTTCGCCAAAGCGCCTGCACTGTTCAGGGTGTTGAAGCCGCCCGTAGCGTCACCGCCGCCAAAGCCCAACGATGCAGTCAGACTTTTCGCAACCGACCGATTCATTTCGGCAAAGCGAACTTTCAGCATAACCTGTTGAACGCCGCCAACGGACATCAGGTTCGAAACCCGCTCGGGCGCGTAACGTTCTGCAAGCTCCAGAGCACGGGCCAATTTGGCCGAGCTGGAAATCGTGCCAGAAAGAACGATGCCGTCGTTGGCAGTGCGCACTTCGATTGGCTCACCCGGTAGAATCTGCCGCAATCTCTCTTTGAATTCAGACACATCCGGCGAAACACGGACCCGAACATTGGCCAGCAGGTTGCCAGCCCCATCGAACAAAGTCAGCGTGGTCAGGCCAGGTGCCTTACCCAAAACATAGATGGTACGATCAGAAAGCGACGAAATGTCAGCGATGCCTGCGTTGGCAATGCTGAGTTCCGCAAAAGGTGTTTCGCTTTCAACGACGATTGCGCGGTTCATCGGAACGTCCAGCGTTTCCGCCGTACCGTTCTTAACCACGCGAAGTGTTTCAGCCTGGACAGCAGTGCTGGCCGAACTGATAACTAACGCCAACCCCAGAAGGGTTGCGTTGAACCAAGATTTTATTTTCATGTGACCTGCCTCTCCGATCACGCCTCGTTTTAGGTCTAATGCCTTATGTGCGGTAACACTGCGCGAATTACGATTTTATTGCAATAATCAATGGTTTCTGGAATTTTCCTTATGTGGGTAATGCGCAACATTCGAAACGAAACAAGCCGCGCTGATGGCGCGGCTTGTGGCTTTAACGTTTTGATTTCGCGCTAGTTTGTGCAGGGCGTTATTATTCCGGTATCGACGATTTCGCCGCCACGACGCGCCTTAACCGTGCAAATCTGTTTCTCGACTTTGACGGGTGCGGGCGCTGCTTCTTCGATTCCCAGGAGTTTTCTTTGGTCCACTTCAATCGCAGTCGCAATAGTCTCATCTTGTGCACCGACCAGCGCCAGTGACAACCGCCCGGTGTTCTGTGCCTGGGCGAGAGCGGCGACCTGTTCCGGGGTAATAGCGACAGTAACCGTCCTGGCAATAGTTGTGCCGGTCACGTCCGATCCTGCGGTCTGATCAATTGCGATAAGTTCGATGTTGGTCTGGATTAGACGTGTGATCTCTCCCTCGCCGCCAGTACCTCTTAGGGATCCGGTCCAGTAAACGTCGACGTTATCGCCTGGGCGCAAAAAGCCAGATACACCAGATGCAACATCTACACTGATTGCGAAGGCGCGCATGCCTTTCTCAAGACGAGACGTAAGGCCGGCCGACTCACCGGGTTGGGTAACTTTGACTTCCAAAAGGGCTTCGTCTTTTTCGATTGTACGAAGGATAAACCGCTCGCCCCTCCCATCCGTGGGAAACAAAACGGCCATATCCGAAAAAGTCCCTTCGGGAATCGCGTCCTCAGGCCACTGCACGATGCGTACATCTTCCGGCGCAAGACGCTCCCCATACTTCATGGCCCGGTTAACGACCGTGACAGGGACTGTTGGAATGGTCTTAACATTTGCGAGCGCGTTTTGAGTCGCCAATCTTTCCCGTTCAAGTTCCGCTTGGGTTTGACTGATGTAGTCCCTTGCCAAGTAGACGGCCCCACCGGCCAAAGCGACCCCAACAATCAGGACAAGTCCAAATACTAGCCGCATTCGCGTCCCCTCTTAGTTATTCGATTTGGTTAGTTCGTCAAAGATTTACGACGAAGATCAACACTGATCTAAAGGGAGATTGTGTCGAAAAGGGGGACAATATTTGAAAATTTTCGCGTCCAATAATTTTTTTGGACATTTAAGCAATTGCGAGTTCACGAATCCGGTGCGTCGAAACGCACGGAAATTTCGTCAGCGACATCGATCCCACTCAGGGCTGCACCTGATCTGGCATCCAGGTCTCGGACTGGTTGATGAAAAACAACGAAAACACCGGCGGCAATTCCCACGATTGCGGCTGTCAAAACCACCCAGTCAACCGTCACGGCCCCGTCTTCACGTTTGCAGAATAGGATCGTTCTTTTGAACATATCGTTTCCAATGCTGGGCCATGAAAAATTACGGGGCCGAGTCAAACAACCCAGCCCCGAGAAAAATAGTCACAAAGACTAAGCGCTTAGATTAAGGCGTGGTCGGCGGAGTGACAGGGATCGATGAAGCGGTTTTGGTCGCCGCGTCGGACAGAGTCGCACCTACTTTGTTCGAAACAGCCTGAGTGCCGGTACCGATTTGGGTATAGGCGACCGATGCCAGGCCAACGATTGCTGCGGTCAGAACGACCCAGTCTACTGTTACGGCGCCGTCTTCGTCTTTGCGGAAGTTCTTGATGAACTTGATCATGTTACGTCCCTCCTAAAGGATCTAAAAAAGTCTATTAAACCTCGGCGTCTATCAGAGCTTCCTCTCTCAGTCCGCTCCCGATCGTCTCGGTATGGCACTATGATTGACCGCTATGCGTGGCAGGAATTGGGCCAAACACCATTTTTTTTTGATGAAGTTTAACTTTTTGGTAGTTATTTTGGTAAGTAATTGAAAAAAAACAAAAAAAAACTTCACTACGCAAAGGTTGTCTAGACGGCCAGATGCAAATTTGCGGCAAATGAGGCGAATTTGCCCCATTTCACGTTGTTTTTCTGGCTTTACGGGCAGATTCGAGGTTCAAATCAACCAAAAGAAAAACATGAGGCAGGCAAATGAATCTCCGGCTCGCAATGACTTGCGCCGGTTTGGCGGCGTTGATGCTGTCTGGCCCAGTGCCAGTCGTGGCGAACGAGGTTGAGCCAAGAGGCGTTTACAAACGGGTCAAGGCCCCAAAGCCCGGCACACGACCGCGCGTCACGGTCCAGATCACGCCCGATGAGCATGCGAAGACCCCGTCTGCCCCTAGTACGGGCGTAGAATTGGTCGAACCTGAAATCATCGCGCGCACGCGTGTCGTACCGCCAACTCTTCCCGGTGCGGGCAAAAAACCGGTTGGTTCGTACAAGGCTTTCTGGGAAAGGGTGTCGCCGTCCTTGGCCGAGGCCGGGTCCGGACGATTGCACGATGCCATGAATGCGCTGGCTGCGATCAATGTCGCGGCACCCCGTTTACAGACCCTGCAAAACATCGCCCAACAGCGCCGCGTGGATATTCTGCGCTCGACCGTTGGAACAAATGTCTCACCGGCATTGGTTCTGGCGGTCATTTCCGTTGAGTCCGCTGGGCGCACTGACGCTGTAAGCTCGGCCGGGGCACAAGGATTGATGCAGCTGATGCCCGCAACCGCCAAACGGTTTGGGGTTCAGGACAGTACCCAGCCATCGCAAAACATTGCGGGCGGTGTGAAGTACCTGAACTGGCTGATGGAAGAATTCGGTAACGACCCGATCCTCGTCCTTGCGGGGTATAACGCAGGGGAAGGGGCCGTACGTAAGCACGAGGGCGTCCCGCCTTACGCAGAGACCCGTGATTACGTACCCAAGGTTCTTGCAGCGTTTCAGGTGGCGCGGGCGTTGTGTTCGACACCGCCCCAGCTGATTACGGATGGGTGTGTATTCCAATCGCTGAACTGAAAACGGCCCACCTGAATTTGGTGGGCCTTTTCATTGGTGTGAATCAGTTGACGATGTTGGCCTCGGTCGCGGCGCGGATTTCATCTTCGGTCACGCCTTCGGCGATCTCGATGATCTTCAAGCCGCCATCAACCACGTCCAGAACGCCAAGGTTGGTGATAATGCGGTTTACCACCTTCTTGCCGGTCAATGGCAGGGTGCACTTCTTCAGCAGCTTGGACTTGCCGTGCTTGTTGGTGTGATCCATCACGACGATCACGCGACGAACACCTGCAACCAGGTCCATCGCGCCGCCCATGCCTTTAACCAGCACGCCCGGAATCATCCAGTTGGCCAGATCGCCTTCTTCATCGACCTCCATCGCGCCCAGAACGGCGGCCGCAATCTTACCGCCGCGGATCATAGCAAACGATGTGGCACTGTCGAAATAGGCGGTGCGGGACAGTTCCGTGATCGTCTGCTTGCCAGCGTTGATCAGATCCGGGTCTTCTTCGCCTTCAAAGGGGAAGGGGCCCATACCCAGCATTCCGTTCTCGGATTGGAGGGTGATGTCCTTGTCACCAACATAGTTTGCCACCAGCGTCGGAATACCGATGCCAAGGTTTACATACATGCCGTCTTCCAGCTCTTGCGCCGCACGTGCGGCCATCTGATTGCGATCCCAGGGCATTATGCTTCCTCCTTCTTACGGGTGGTGCGTTGTTCGATGCGCTTTTCGTGCTGACCCTGAATGATGCGATGCACGTAGATGCCGGGCAGGTGGATCATATCGGGGTCCAGCGAACCACGCGGCACGACTTCCTCGACCTCGGCGATGCAGATCTTACCACAGGTCGCAGCAGGTACGTTAAAGTTGCGCGCGGTCTTGCGGAAGATCAGGTTGCCGGTGTCATCGGCCTTCCAGGCTTTGACAATGGCCAGATCGGCAAAGATGCCTTCTTCCAAGATGTAAGTCTCGCCATTGAAGTCTTTGTGCTCTTTACCATCGGCAATCACGGTGCCCACACCGGTCTTGGTATAGAACCCCGGGATGCCTGCGCCACCGGCGCGCATGCGCTCGGCCAGGGTTCCTTGCGGGTTGAATTCCAGCTCCAGCTCTCCGGCCAGGTATTGGCGCATGAACTCGGCGTTTTCACCGACGTAAGAGCTGATCATCTTTTTGACCTGCTTGGTCTGCAACAGGATGCCGATGCCGAAATCGTCAACGCCGGCGTTGTTCGAAGCAAACGTCAGATCTTGAGCGCCCGAGTTCTTGATCGCCTCAAGCAGCAATTCGGGAATACCGCACAGGCCGAAACCGCCCGCCGCGATCATCATGCCGTCCGAAATCACTCCATCGAGTGCTTCGGTGGCATTGGCATAGACTTTCTTCATGGAAAACTCCCCCAATGACATGGTGATGGCGCAGGTTGTGCCGCCACGTCACGGGGAAGTCAATGAAACCAAGGGGTGGGTGGTATTTCTACCTAACCCCCTGTCAGGTGGCGGCCTTTTTGGTTGTTTTTTTGGCCGCAGCTTTCTTCTTGGGGGCCGCTTTTTTCTTGGTGCCCTTTTTGGCTGCGCGTTCGTTGACCAGTTCGATGGCCATTTCCTGTGTCACGTCCTCGGGCTTGATGTCTTTGGGAATGGTCGCGTTGACCTTTTCCCATTTCACGTATGGCCCATAGCGCCCATCCAGCACCTGCATCGCGCCGCCATCGGGATGCTCGCCTAATTCCTTCAACGCTTTTGCCGCTGCGCGACGGCCCCGCCCGGGGTTGGCGCGCTTTTCAGCCAGCAACTCGACAGCGCGGTTCATGCCGATTTCAAACACGTCGTTGGGGTCTTTGAGGTTTGCGTAGACCGGCTTGGCCTCATCCGCCAACTGATGCATCAGATAGGGACCAAACCGCCCAAAGTTCGAGCTGATCATGCCACCCTCTGGGTGTTCGCCAATCTGGCGGGGCAGGGACAACAGCGTCAGCGCCTTGTCCAGATCCATGTCATCCTTGCTCCAGCCACGCGGCAGTGAGGCGCGCGGTGGTTTCTTGTTCTCGGGCGTCGGTTCGCCGCGCTGAACATAGGGGCCAAAGCGGCCGGATTTCAGCCAGATTTCATCCCCTGCATCTTCGCCCAGAAGACGTTCCTCGCCTTCAGCGCCTTCGCCGGCGATGGGGCGGGTATAGGTGCATTCAGGATAGTTTCCACACCCAACGAACCCGCCGGTGCGCGACGTCTTCAGGTGCAACTGACCCATTCCACATTTCGGACAGACACGAGGGTCCGAGCCGTCTTCACGCGGCGGATAAAGCTGCGGCGCCAGGGCTTCGTCGAGTTTGTCCAGAACCTCGGAGATCCGCAATTCGGACGTCTCGCCGATAGCAGCCGAGAAATCGCGCCAGAACTTGCTCAGCAACTCCTTGTAGTCACGCCCACCGGCGCTGACGTCGTCCAATTGTTCTTCCAGATTGGCGGTGAACTCATACCCCACGTACTGCCGGAAGAAGTTCAGCAGGAAGATCGTAACGATCCGGCCTTTTTCCTCGGGGATCAGCCGGTTCTTGTCCTTGCGCACATATTCCCGGTCCTGAATCGTAGTCACGATCGAGGCATAGGTCGACGGTCGCCCGATCCCAAGCTCTTCCATCCGCTTGACCAGCGTAGCTTCGGTGTAGCGCGGCGGCGGTTGAGTGTGGTGCTGCAGGGCCAGTACAGATTCGTTCTCGGATAGAATGGCCTCTTTCGCGGCCTTTTCAGTGCCCTCGCTGGTTGCTTTGGTGAACTGATCGCGCAGGGATGTTTTGGCAAACCGAGCTGGATCGCCCTGCATGATTTGCGGCAGGCGCTTTTCATCATCATCGGCCACGTCGTCGCGGCCTTCTTCATAAACGCGCATGAACCCGTCGAACAGAACAACCTGACCGGTGGCGCGCAGGCCGATCTGGCCGTCATCGCTGCCAATCTCGACCGTAGTGCGCTCCAGTCGCGCAGCAGCCATCTGGCAGGCAATGGTACGCTTCCAGATCAGGTCATACAGCTTGCGCTGATCTTCATCTGTGACCTTCAGGGCCTTGGTATCGCGGGACATATCCGTCGGGCGGATACATTCGTGCGCTTCCTGGGCGTTTTTGGCCTTGTTTTTATAGATACGCGGGCTGTCCGGCACGTATTCTGCACCGTAACGGTCTGCGATGGTATCGCGGGTGGCCGCCACGGCCTCGGGGGCCATGTCGATGCCGTCGGTCCGCATATATGTGATGTAGCCCGCCTCGTAGAGGCGCTGCGCCACTTGCATCGCGTGGCGGGCACCCATTCCGAACTTGCGGCTGGCCTCTTGTTGCAGGGTCGAGGTCATGAAGGGCGCGCTAGGGTTGCGCGCCGCAGGCTTGGCCTCGACCGAAGTAACGCTCAGCGCGCGGCTTGTGATGGCTTGCACCGCCAGTTCAGCCTGTGTGGCGTTGGCCAGATCATGTTTGTCCAGTTTCTTACCAGCCAGCGTGACCAGGCGTGCCTCGTAAGTCTGGCCGCGCGGTGTTTCGAACACTGCCTTCACAGACCAATATTCGACTGGCTTGAACGCCTCGATCTCCATCTCGCGTTCAACGATCAGGCGTAGACAAACTGACTGAACGCGACCGGCAGACTTGGCGCCGGGCAGTTTGCGCCATAGGACCGGCGACAAGTTGAAACCCACCAGATAATCCAGCGCGCGGCGGGCCAGATAGGCCTCGACCAACGGCATGTCGACCTGGCGCGGGTTCTGCATCGCCTCTGTCACGGCATCCTTGGTGATCGCGTTGAAGGTCACGCGGCTGACGGGCGTGTCTTTCTTGATCGAGCGGCGCTTGGTCAGGGCTTCTTGCAGGTGCCAGCTGATGGCCTCACCCTCACGATCAGGGTCAGTTGCGAGAATCAGAGCGTTGTCTTCTTTCAGCGCATCGGCGATGGCTTTGACATGTTTGCGGCTGTCGTTGCCGACCTCCCATTTCATCTCAAATTCATGCTCGGTATCGACGGATCCGTCCTTGGGCGGCAGGTCCCGGACATGGCCATATGAGGCCAGCACCGTGTAGTCGGGGCCAAGATATTTGTTGATTGTTTTGGCCTTGGCAGGGGATTCTACAACAACTACAGGCATTTAAGGGAAAACCTCGCTCGACGGAATTGGCGCCTTCTATGATCGTGCAAGATGTGGAGGGCAAGGGCGAATTGTCAATGCGTTCCTTTGAACACAGAAGTTATGTTGTTATTTCAATCACGTAGCCTGTGCACAAAAAGGGCTTGGGCAGGAACCGCTCGTCAGAGTTGGTATTTATGCAGACAATGACAGAAGTCCGCCGGGCTGCCGCTGGATCTGTCCTTCGAGTTCCAGATCAATCAGAGCCGGTCCTATTTCTCCGGCTGTTGCAGCAATGTCGCGGATCAACTGATCTTCGGCAATCGGGGAGGGGCCTAACAGTGACAAGATCGCACTATGCAACGCGGCACCTGTGATTGCTGGTTCATCAACTGCGATGGGTGGGGCGGGGGCCTCAACCTGAGGCGCTGTTACCTGTTTCGGAAGCGCTTCAATGATGTCTTCCGCGGTTCGCACCAATATCGCGCCGTCCCGGATCAACATGTTGCACCCCGCGGCCCGCGCATCGAAGGGGTGGCCGGGCACGGCCAGAACCTCGCGCCCTTGGTCCAAGGCATCCCGCGCCGTAATCAGGCTGCCGGACTTTGCTGCCGCTTCAACGACGACAACCGCTTGTGCCAGACCTGAGATAATTCTGTTTCTGCGCGGGAAGTGTCGGGCCTGCGGTGTGACGCCCATGGGCTGTTCGGAGACACGCAATCCGGTTTGGCCAATCTTTTCCGCCAAAACAGTGTTTTCGGTGGGATAGACGACATCCACGCCGCCTGCCATCACAGCGACAGTGCCCGTTTCAAGCGCGGCCATATGGGCCGCTGTATCAATACCGCGTGCCAGGCCGGACACAACGACATAGCCTTGCTTGCCGAGATCCGTGGCAAGCGCCCGCGCCATCCGCGCACCTAAGGACGAACAATTCCGCGCGCCGACCATCCCAATCGACCAACGCTGAAGCAGGGAGGTATCTCCAATCGCCCAAAGCAATGGCGGGGCGTCGGATAAATCATTCAACGCATCAGGAAAATCGGCGGAGCCAAGGCACAAAAGGCGCGCGTTCGCAGCTTTTGCGGCCTTGAGTTCCGCCTCAATCACGCCGGGCGGGCAGGTTTCATACCCTTCAATTCCGGCAGCGCGTGCCATTTCCGGCAGCGCGGCCAGCGCGTTCTGCGCCGAGCCATGTTCCCGCAACAGCCGACGAAACGTCGCCGGACCAACCTTGCGAGAGCGCAACAGGCGAAGCCAGGAAAACTGATCCTCTTCCGTGGTGGGTGGGAGTGTGGGGTGATAGGAAGAATGCTGCTCTTCGGTCATCCGATGCTCCGCCTGATTGCAGAACTGGTTTACGATTGCCGGGGTTAACAGCTTGTGAATCTCTTCAAATTATCCGGATAATTTTCGGCTTTTATTATTGAGAGCTTTCTAGCGCGTTGAAATATAATAAATAAAAATCACTTTCCTCGACGCGGTCGCCTGACAGGATGTTAATGCGCAGACGGACAGAAAGCACAGTGTTAACTCTGCGCTCTCGATTGCCCGCCAAGCGATTCCCGGTTACGCAGCCGATCCGCCGACCGTCAGGCCATCCATCAGAACGGTTGGCTGGCCCACGCCGACCGGCACCCACTGGCCGTCTTTGCCACAGGTCCCCATGCCCGGATCCAACGCCATGTCGTTGCCCAGTCCCCGAATGCGTTTAAGGGCCGATGGGCCGTCGCCGATCAGGGTCGCGCCTTTGACCGGTGCCCCGATCCTGCCGTTTTCAACGCGGTACGCCTCGGTGCAGGAGAACACGAATTTGCCGTTGGTGATATCCACCTGACCGCCGCCGAAACCAACCGCCCAGATTCCGTCTTTGATATCTGCCACCAAAGAGGCCGGATCAGCGTCGCCACCCAGCATCACCGTGTTCGTCATCCGCGGCATGGGTTTGTGTGCATAGCTTTGCCGCCGCCCGTTTCCGGTGGGGGCCACGCCCATCAGGCGCGCGTTCTGGCGATCCTGCATATAGCCGGTCAGGACGCCATCTTCGATCAGAACCGTGCGCGAACTGGGTGTGCCTTCGTCATCCAAGGAGATCGACCCGCGACGATCCGGGATCGTGCCATCATCGACGACGGTCACGCCTTTGGATGCGATCTGCTGTCCCATCAAACCGGCAAAGGCCGAGCTTCCCTTGCGGTTAAAGTCCCCCTCCAAACCGTGTCCGATTGCCTCGTGCAAGAGGATGCCCGGCCAACCGGGGCCAAGCGCGACCTCCATCACGCCGGCAGGGGCCGGGATCGCGTCGAGATTGACCAAGGCGATCCTCAATGCCTCGCGTGCTTTGTCCTGCCAGTCTGCCGGGTCGATCAAACCGTCAAGCCCGACGCGCCCGCCACCCCCGGCCGAGCCGCTTTCGCGACGGCCGTTCTGTTCGACGATGACAGAGATATTGAGGCGGGTCATTGGCCGCACGTCTCGCATCAGTACGCCGTCCGGGCGCAAAATCTCGACCTCTTGCACGGCTGCGGCGATTGTCGCACTGACCTGCACGACGCGGGGATCCATGTCACGGGCATAGGCGTCGATCTCGCGCAGCGTTTCGATCTTGACCGGGAAATCAGCGGATTCAATCGGGTCTTCGTCCGTATAAAGGCGGGTATTGGTGGGACGGGGACCGTCGGCGAGCGTGCCGCCGCCGTCGCCAACCGCCAGGCGCGCGGTCTCGGCTGCCCGCTTCAGCGCCGGAATTGAGACGTCGGTGGAATGCGCATACCCGGCAACCTCGCCCTGTACGGCCCGCAGGCCAAACCCCTCGGATGCGTCATAAGATGCTGTCTTCAAGCGCCCGTCATCAAAGACCAAAGCCTCGGATTTCCGCCGCTCGACAAACAGCTCTCCGTCTTCCGCCCCAGCGGTGGCAGATTGCAAAACCGCAAGCGCCTCGTCCTGCGGAACAGCGCTGTCAAATGGGCGAAACGGGTCGTTGGACATCTGTTGGGACCTTCCGAGTTTGATCCAGATCAAAAATAGCGTCTGTTTGACGCAAGCATTTTGCTTTATCTACCCGACGGAATATGGTTTTTAACGCGGCCAAAGACAACGGGAGAGGTGCGACTGATTCACACCTTTTCGCCAGAGAAGCAAAGATCAGACGATCAGGACAGAAAATGAAGAATGCTTTGATGCTTTCGGGGTTGATGACAGCCCTCTCCAGCCTTCCCGCAATGGCTCAGGAGCTTGAGATTATTGGTAAGCCGGTTGATGGCGGCCTTGGGTTCCAGCCCGCGGCGACCAGCCTGGCCTCGGGGATTCAGCGGCTGGATGATATGATTCTGGTGATCATCACCGCGATCTGCCTGTTTGTTGCGGGTCTGCTGATCTACTGCATCATTCGCTACAATTCGCGCAACAACCCTGAACCGGCGCGATTCTCGCACTACACCCCGGTTGAGATTGCCTGGACCCTTGGCCCGATCCTGATTCTGGTCTTCATCGGTGCCTTCTCGCTGCCAGTTCTGTTCAATCAGCAGGAAATCCCCGAAGGCGACATCACCATCAAAGTCGTTGGGAACCAGTGGTACTGGACCTACGAATACGTTGATCACGATTTCGCCTTTGACAGCTATCTGCTGGGCCACCCGGCCACATTGGACGAAGGCGCACGCCCGGCCGATGCGGACGTGACCCCGTTTGTTCTGAACGACGCGATGCGTGCCAAGCTGGCGGATGCGGGCTACAGCGATGACGAATGGCTGCTGGCTACCGATACCGCCGTTGTGGTCCCGGTTGGCAAGATCATTGTGATGCAGGTTACCGCATCAGACGTGATCCATTCGTGGACCATCCCGTCCTTCGGCGTAAAACAGGACGGTGTTCCTGGACGTCTGGCCGAATTGTGGTTTGAGGCCGAAAAGGAAGGCATCTATTTCGGTCAGTGTTCCGAACTGTGCGGCAAGGACCACGCTTACATGCCGATCACCGTCAAAGTGGTCAGCGAAGAGGCGTATGAGCAGTGGCTGCAAGGCGCACTGGAAGAGTATGCAGGTCAGCCCGCAGCCTATCAGGTTGCATTCAAGTGATGACCCGCGCGGGCTGAAAACTCGCGCCAAAGGTAATGCAGGCTGCGCGGTATCCGCGCGGCTTTCGCCCCAGAAGGACCTGAAATGAGCGACGCAAGCATCAATGCCAGCACAGTAAGCGCCCAATCCCACGCGGATGAGGCCAGCTTTGGCGATTTCTTTGCCTTGCTGAAGCCGCGCGTGATGTCGCTGGTCGTGTTCACCGCTTTGGTCGGCCTTCTTGCGGCACCGGTCCCTGTTCATCCATTCGTGGGCTTCTGCGCCATCCTGTTCATTGCCATTGGCGGCGGCGCATCCGGTGCTTTGAACATGTGGTGGGACGCCGATATCGACCGCGTTATGAAGCGGACCAAAGGCCGCCCGATCCCGTCTGGCAAGGTCCAGGAGGGTGAGGCGATGGCAATCGGGCTGGCCCTGTCGGGGCTGTCCGTTATTATGCTGGGTCTGGCAACCAACTGGTTTGCTGGCGCTTTCCTAGCTTTCACGATCTTTTTCTACGTTGTCGTCTATACGATGTGGCTGAAACGCTCGACGCCGCAGAACATCGTGATCGGCGGCGCGGCAGGGGCATTTCCGCCGGTCATCGGCTGGGTTGCCGCAACGGGGTCTATGTCCATCGAGCCGTGGCTGATGTTTGCCCTGACCTTCATGTGGACCCCACCGCATTTCTGGGCGCTGGCGCTGTTCATGCGCTCGGATTACGACGATGCGGGTGTTCCGATGCTGACCGTCACACATGGTCGTCGCGCGACGCGCTGGCACATTCTGGTATATACCGGGCTGCTGGCCATGCTGGCTGTTGGAACCGCATTCTCGGGCATTGGAGGTCCGATCTACCTGACTGTCGCGGTGGTGTTGAACGCGCTGTTCCTGCGCGGAGCGTGGCAGATTTCGCGCCGCAACGAAGATGATTCCGAGGCCGACAATTTCAAGGTTGAACGCGCGTTCTTCAAGTTGTCGCTGCTGTACCTGTTCCTACATTTTGGTGCTATCCTGGTCGAAGCACTGCTGAAACCCTATGGGTTAGGAGGTTGGTCATGAGCCTGCGCAAGAGCCACGAACTACACCAGCGCCGGTTCAGTCGTAACCTAGGGGTAGGTCTGACGCTGGCTGCCTTCATCGTGATCATCTTTGGCCTGACGATCGTTAAGGTTTCGGGCACGGACTTCAGCTTGGCGACGCAAGAGGTACAGAACTGATGGCGCTGACAGGTCCTCAGAAAACTGTTGCGCAGACAGTCGGCGTGGTTGTCCTGATGGGCAGCTTGGCGTGGGCCTCTGTTCCGTTTTACGACTGGTTCTGCCGTGTAACCGGATTTGGTGGAACCACTGGTGTGGCCGCGACTGCACCCGAAGACATTCTGGATCGCAAGGTGACCATCCGCTTTGACGCCTCGAAGGCGAAAGGCATGGCATGGGAATTCAAGCCGGTCGCGCGCGAGATGGAAGTGCGTATCGGCGAAACCGGACTGGCCTTCTATGAAGCTTACAACCCGACCGACCGCCCCATCGCGGGACAGGCGTCCTATAACGTGACTCCGTATTCAGCCGGCGGGTATTTCCAGAAAATCGCCTGTTTCTGCTTTGAAGAGCAGGTGTTGCAACCCGGTGAACGTGTTGAGATGCCGGTCACCTTTTTCGTCGACCCTGAAATGGTCGAGGATCTTGAAGCTAAGTATGTTCATACGATCACACTGTCGTATACATTCTACGAAATTGACCTGCCCGAGGGCGTTGCCGCCCTTGAGACGCAGGCTGATATAACAACGAACTAACGCCTGTAGGTGAGGGACGCTGATGGCACACGCAAAAAACCATGATTATCACATTCTGGCCCCGTCGATCTGGCCTCTGATCGGCGCGATCGGCGGCTTTGTGATGCTGTTCGGAGCCGTCCTGTGGATGCACGGGGTTACCTCGTGGATGTTCTGGGCCGGTCTGGTGGCCGTTCTTTACACCATGTTCGCATGGTGGTCCGAGGTTGTGGTCGAAAGCCGCCAGGGCGATCACACACCGGTTGTCCGCATCGGCCTGCGCTATGGCTTCATCCTGTTCGTTATGTCCGAGGTGATGTTCTTCTTTGCCTGGTTCTGGTCGTTCTTCAAACATCGCATGTACCCAATGTACGACTATGCCGGCACCGAGTACATCCAGCCGGACATTCACGCGGTTGACCCGTTCCACCTGCCGCTGATCAATACTCTGGTCCTGCTGCTGTCGGGCTGCGCAATCACCTGGGCGCACCACGCGCTGGTGCACGGCAATGATCGAAAGGCGCTGGTGCAGGGGTTGGCCATCGGTATCGCTCTGGGCGTCGCATTCACAGGTCTGCAGGCCTTTGAATACTATGAGCTGCTGGCGCATGAAGGCTGGAAATTCGGCGGTGATCAGTTCTATTCGAACTTCTTCATGGCAACCGGCTTTCACGGTTTCCACGTTCTTATCGGTACCATCTTCCTGTCAGTGTGCTTAATCCGGGCGCTCAAGGGTGACTTCACGCCTGAGAAACACGTCGGGTTTGAGGCGGCTGCCTGGTACTGGCACTTCGTCGACGTTGTCTGGCTGTTCCTGTTCTTCGCAGTATACATCTGGGGCCAAGCGCCGCTGATGTAACGCCAGACGGGCGAACAAATTGCAAAAGCCGCCCTTTCGGGGCGGCTTTTTCTCTGTTCCGGGCGCAAAAATTGCGCCCCATACAATTGGGCGGTTGCAAATCGCACGGCTCGCCCCTTAACAAGACGCCGGTTCCTGCAATGAGGTTTTGCTCCACCATGCGCCGCACTCTGTTCCTTCTGATCTTCGGCCTCGCCGGTCTGGGCGTGCTGCTGTCGCTGGGTGTGTGGCAGGTTCAGCGTTTGGTTTGGAAAGAAACTCTTCTGGCGGAGATCGGAGCCATGATTGATGGCGACATCACATCGCTCCCTGCAAACCCAACGCGAGGAGAAGACCTGTATCTGACGGTCGCTGTGACTGGTGAAATGCTCCTGGACGAAGTTCACGTTCTAGTCTCGGTCAAGCAAGTCGGGGCTGGGTACCGGATCATACAGCCTTTTGTCACCGAAGGTCGAACGATTATGGTGGATCGTGGCTTTGTTCCGACGACTGCCAAGGAAGCCGAACGTCTGAACGGCCCGATGGAGATAACCGGAAACCTGCATTGGCCGGATGAGATCGACAGTTACACGCCTGAACCTGACCTCAATGCAAACATCTGGTTTGCCCGTGATGTGCCCCATCTGGCAGCGGCTCTGGGTGCGGAACCCGTTCTGCTGATCGCCCGCTCGCAAACCGATCCCGGAATAACGCCTTTGCCCGTCAGCACGACGGGCATCCCGAACGATCACTTGCAATATGCAATAACATGGTTTGGCCTGGCTTTGGTCTGGGCCGCGATGACCGGATATTTTCTGTGGCGCAGCCGCGCCCCTTCTGAGAGTGACGTGACATGAAATACATCTCGACCCGCGGGCAGGCGCCCGAACTGACGTTTGAAGAGGCGATGCTGACCGGGCTGGCCCGTGATGGTGGCCTGTACCTGCCTGCTGAAATCCCGGTGATGACGCAGGATGAGATCGCAGCACTGGCCGGACTGCCCTTTGAGGAAATCGCGTTCCGGGTGATGTGGCCCTATGTCAGCGGATCTTTCGGTGAGAGTGAGTTCAAAGAGATCATCGGCCGCGCCTACGAAGGCTTTGGCCATGATGCCCGCGCGCCATTGAAGCAGTTGAACGAGAACCACTTCCTGTTGGAGCTGTTCCACGGGCCGACATTGGCCTTCAAAGACTTCGCCATGCAGCTGATCGGTCAGCTGTTCCAGGTGGCGCTGAAACGCCGTGGTGACCGTGTAACCATCGTTGGCGCGACCAGTGGCGACACCGGTTCGGCTGCGATTGAAGCGTTCCGGGGGCTCGACGCCGTGGACGTGTTCATCCTGTTCCCGCATGGCCGAGTTTCGGAAGTGCAGCGTCGGCAGATGACGACACCTGCGGACCGCAACGTGCATGCGTTGGCCGTGGACGGCGATTTTGACGATTGTCAGGCCGCGCTAAAGGACATGTTCAACGATTTCGACTTCCGCGACGGCGTGAAGCTGGCTGGCGTGAATTCGATCAACTTTGCCCGTGTTCTGGCGCAAATCGTCTACTACTTCTCCGCTGCTGTCAGCCTCGGCGCGCCACATCGCAAAGTCAGTTTTACGGTGCCGACCGGCAATTTCGGTGACATCTTCGCGGGCTACCTTGCAAAGCGTATGGGCCTGCCAATTGACCGTCTGGTTGTCGCCACCAACCAAAACGACATCCTGCATCGTTGCCTGTCGGGCGAGGGGTACTTCAAGGGCGACACCATCCCCTCGATCAGCCCGTCGATGGATATTCAGGTCAGCTCAAATTTTGAACGCGCGCTGTACTATGCGTATGGCGAAGATGGCGGCGCTGTCGCGCAGTTGATGGATGAATTGAAGACCGGCGGCTTTAACGTCAGCCAGGGCGCAATGGAAGCGCTGCGCGAAAGCTTTGACTCGGGCCGTGTATCTGAGGATGAGACGCTGGCGACAATCAAGTCCACTCTGACCCACAGTGCAGAACTGGTTTGCCCGCATACCGCCGTGGGCATCAAGGTTGCAGAAGAGCATCGCTCGACCGACGTTCCGATGATCACACTGGCCACCGCACATCCCGCAAAATTCCCGGCAGCGGTCGAGAAGGCAAGCGGCGAACATCCGCCTCTTCCATCCCGCATGTCTGATCTGTATGAACGTCCGGAACGGGTGACCCGCATCGCCAACGATCTGGGCACCCTCGAGGATCATATCAGAAGGCATATCGCTGAGTGACTGTCAGACAAGACCAACTGAAGAACGGATTTCGTATCGTCAGTGAACATATGCCGGGGTTGCAATCGGCGGCCATCGGCATTTGGGTGACCGCCGGTGGGCGGCACGAGCGGATTGAACAGAACGGTATCGCGCATTTCTTGGAGCATATGGCTTTTAAGGGAACCAAGCGCCGTTCAGCTTTGCAAATCGCCGAGGCGATTGAGGACGTGGGCGGGTATATCAACGCCTACACGTCGCGCGAGGTGACGGCTTATTACGCGCGTGTTCTCAAAGACGATGTGGCGCTGGCGATGGATGTCATCGGTGACATCGTTCTGAACCCGATCTTCGACCCGCGTGAGATTGAAGTTGAACGCGGTGTGATCCTACAGGAAATAGGTCAGGCCTATGACACGCCCGACGATGTGATCTTTGACTGGTTGCAAGAGCAGAGCTATCACGATCAACCGCTGGGTCGAACCATTCTGGGTCCGACCGAACGTGTCAGCGCGTTTTCCCGAGAGGATCTCTCCGGTTTCGTCGCCGAGCACTACGGGCCTGAGCAGATGATCCTGTCTGCTGCAGGTGCCGTTGATCATGATGCGCTGATGAAAACCGCTGAGGCGTTGTTTGGCCATCTTAAACCCTGCAAGGGGCTGATCCCGGAAACCGCCCGTTTCACTGGCGGCGAAGCGCGGCAGGAGAAAGAGCTGGAGCAGGCGCATTTCGCACTGGCGCTGGAAAGCCCGGGCTATCGCGACGATGCGATCTATACCGCACAGATTTATTCGACTGCGCTGGGCGGAGGCATGTCCTCTCGCCTGTTCCAGGAAGTGCGCGAAACACGCGGGTTGTGCTACACGATCTTTGCGCAGACCGGAGCTTATGCCGATACCGGCACGACGACGATTTACGCCGGAACGTCAGCAGATCAGGTGGCAGAGCTGGCCAGCATAACGATTGATGAGATGAAGCGCGCCGCCGAAGACATGAGCGCCGAAGAGGTTGCCCGCGCCCGCGCGCAGATGAAAGCCGGTATGCTGATGGGGCTGGAAAGCCCGTCGAACCGGGCGGAACGTCTGGCGCGTCTGGTGCAGATCTGGGACCGGGTTCCCTCGCTTGAGGATGCAGTGGCCAAGATCGACGCCGTCAGCACAGAAGATGTGCGTGCCTTCGCCGAACAGATGGCAGTGCAGGCCCCTGCTGCGCTGGCGCTATACGGCCCTGTCTCGGGCGCACCCACGCTGGCGCAATTGCAGGAGAGGCGTGCGGCGTGATGCTGTTGGGCAGACGCAAGCTGAAACTTGAAACCGAGCGCCTGAGCTTGCGCCCGCCCGCGCATTCCGACTTTAACGACTGGGCGGCGCTACGGCGCGCGTCACAGGAATACCTAACCCCGTGGGAGCCGGTCTGGGCCAAGGATCACCTAAGCCGCAAGTCCTTTACCAACAGGGTTTATTGGGCGCAGCGCTCCGTGGCCGGTGGGACGGCGATCCCACTGTTTTTGTTCCGTCGCACGGATGATGTGCTTTTGGGGGCCATCACGCTGGACAATGTCCGTCGCGGCCCGGCGCAGGCAGGAACCTTGGGATATTGGACGGGCCAGTCTTTTGCCCGTCAGGGTTACATGCGCGAGGCCATTGGTGCGATCGTTCATCACGCCTTTACCCGACTGGACCTGAGTAGGATAGAGGCTGCCTGCCTGCCCGAGAACAAACCATCACGTGGGTTGCTGGAAAGTTCGGGGTTCAAATACGAGGGCGTGGCGCAGTCGTACCTACAGATCAACGGGCGTTGGCGGACGCATGTGCTGTATGCCAGCTTGCGCTCGGACCGGCGCGGGAAGACGGACGCGGGGTAGGTCTATGGCGCGGGCAAAACAGCCAGTGATCTGGATCAGCGATGCAATGGTGGGCACTGCGGCGTTGAAAGGATTTCATTCTGATCGTTGGGATAATGATCTGAAGTTCACAGCGGACGCAAACACCCGAAAGGTCCGAGGAGAGCCGCTTACAGCGGATTTCTTCCCTTCGGAGGTATTTGCCGATTACAAAGACAAAAAAGAGAAGAAGCAACCAGACTTCTTTATGGCTGCGGGTGCATGGACCGTGTCCGCCGCGTGTGCGACAGTTTGATCTTGGCGACGGGAATCTCTATCCAGTCAAACTGTTTCAACATGACCGTGCCACTCCGGTTGAAGGAGAATATTATTGTCTGAACTTCGGCAATCAAAAAGCTGCAGTGCTGACAGATCAATCTCCGAACATTGATAGACCCTACGAAAATCAAGAAGTTTATCAGCCACCGTTGGTCATGAAAGACAAAGACATCGCCGTGAGCGCGATAGCATTGGATGGCCCGGATATCTGGATTGACACAAAAATGCGCCGCGCATTTTTTGTGAGTGATCCGTTGGCTCAAGCGTTACGTGTGGCGAAAGTTTCACGGCCCTTCAAGCTGCGGAAGTGCATCGTTCTCTGAACTGCTCCTAGAAAATGCCAATTCCGTGATTTCACTCACGCGATATCTGCAGGCGTGACTTACCTGTGTTCTGCGCTACACTCCGGACATGCGCTGGGTTGTTGCGGTATTGATGGTGATCTCGGGTGGGGCTTCGGCACAGGAACGGCGGCCGAGCCATTGCATTGCCATCGCGGATGCCGCACCGGGGATTGAGTATATTCATAAAGCAGCCTGGCAGGATCCTGTGCCAGAGTTCTCGGTTCGGATCAGCTATATCGCTCATGCGTCGTTTATGATCCAGACGCAGGGCGGGTTGAACGCGGTAACGGACTTCACCGGTTTCATCGGTAGCGCGGATCTAATCCCGGACGTGGTGACGATGAATCACGCCCACGGCACCCATTGGACCGCCCATCCAGATCCTGCCATCCCGAATGTGTTGCCGGGGTGGGGCGAGTTCGGGCAGGGGATCGAACACTATCTTGATTTGGGAGAGATGCTGATTCGCAATGTCTCGACCGATATCCGATCCTCTTATGGCGGTGTGGAAGAGCGCGGAAACTCTATCTTTGTGTTTGAGGTTGAAGGGTTGTGCATTGGTCATCTGGGTCACCTGCACCACGTGCCGTCAGATGAACAATTTGCCGCATTGGGCCGTTTGGATGTTGTGATGGCTGCTGTGGATGGCGGTACGACGATGCCGTTGCCGGAAATGATCACGGTTTTGAAGCGACTGAAAAGTTCGATCATCATTCCGATGCATTGGTTTTCCAGCTTTTCACTGGACCGGTTTCTGGTCGATATCCGCGAAGATTTTCCGGTTCAACGCAAAGGGGAGTCTGAGATCACAGTGTCCCTGCGCACGTTGCCCGACCGCCCGACAGTTGTGGTGCTTGAGCCGCAATACCTCATTGAACTGGAATAGGGCTTGTGGGCGCACGGCTGCTTGGGCAAGGAAAGGGTATGAAACTGAACCCTGCCGATGATACTTTTGCCCAGTCGATCCGCGCGGCGATCGGTGACGATGTTCTGCATCCCGTCGAGGCCCGATATCTGGAAGAGCCGCGCCGCAGGTTTGCTGGCCATGTGGGCGTTCTGGCCCTGCCGAGGTCGGTAGAACAGGTTTCGACGCTCGTTCAGTTGGCCTCGGACGCGTCGGTTCCCATCGTGCCTTATGGCGGCGGGACCGGGCTGGTCGGCGGGCAGGTGATGGCAGATGGCCCGGCCCCGTTGCTTGTTTCACTGGAGCGGATGTCAGCCATTCGGGCGGTTTATCCGACGGAGAACATTCTTATCGCCGAGGCCGGTGCCATTCTGGCCGATGTTCAGGCCGCTGCGGAAGAGGCGGATCGGCTGTTTCCCCTTGCGCTGGCTGCACAGGGATCGTGCCGGATCGGCGGCAATCTTGCGACGAATGCGGGCGGGGTTAATGTTTTGCGTTACGGCAATGCGCGTGATTTGTGCTTGGGGCTTGAGGCCGTCTTGCCGAACGGTGAGATCTGGCACGGTCTGAGCCGTTTGCGTAAGGATAATACCGGGTACGATCTGCGCAACCTCCTGATCGGAGCGGAAGGTACGCTGGGGATCATCACAGCCGCGTCGTTGAAGCTGTCCCCACGGCCGGCTGAAACTGGCACTGCGATGTTCCGCGTGGCCTCGCCTGAGGCTGCCATTGATTTGCTGGCGCTGGCACGCGATCAGGTGGGCGAGGGGGTCAGCACCTTTGAGCTGATCCATAAGCAAGGCCTGCAGTTCCTGTCCGAGGTTTTGCCCGATATCCGTCAGCCCTTTGACGACCAGCCCGAATGGATGGTGCTGGTAGAGTTGGGACTTTCCGGCGGCGTGTCAGCGTCAGAAGCGCTGATGGCGGTGTTCGAAGCTGCAGAAGCGCGCGGGCTAGTAGATGATGCGGTCATAGCTCAAAGCGAAGCGCAACGAATGGAACTTTGGGCGGTGCGTGAGCAGATCCCTGAGGCCAACCGATTGATCGGTTCGGTCTCAAGCCATGATATCTCGGTCCCGATTTCGGATATCCCCGCGTTTATCCGGCGTGGGTCCGAGGTGGTCAATGCGTTGGGGACATTCCGTATCAATTGCTTTGGACATTTGGGCGACGGCAATCTGCACTATAACGTGTTTCCGCCGCAGGGGCACAACCGCGCGGAATATGATACCCAGCGGTATAGTGTAAAGCGCGCGGTGCATGATCTGGTGCATGAATTCGGTGGGTCGGTTAGCGCTGAGCACGGCATAGGCCGTTTGAAAACGGATGATTTGGAGAATTATGGCGATCCGGTAAAACTGTCGGCAATGCGTGCGATCAAAGCTGCCCTTGACCCAAAGGGGATCATGAATCCAGGCGCCGTACTAAAGGTGTAGGCGCGACTCACTTCGCGTGGGCCGCGCGCTGATATTACGATTCAGGCAGAATAACCTTATCAATCACGTGGATGACGCCGTTCGACGTTTCGATATCGGCCTGCACAACGTTGGCGTCGTTGACCATTACGCCGTTGTCCAGATCAATCTTGACTTCTCCGCCCTGTACGGTTGCAGCTGTCATGTTATCGGACAGATCGCCTGACATCACTTTTCCCGGCACCACGTGATAGGTCAGGATGGCGACCAGCTGATCCTTGTTCTCGGGTTGCAGAAGGGTCTCGACTGTGCCCTCGGGCAAGGCTGCAAAGGCGTCATCGGTCGGAGCAAACACGGTGAAAGGGCCTTCACCTTTCAGGGTATCTACAAGTTCTGCGGCCTGAACGGCGGCGACGAGAGTTTCAAAGCTGCCTGCGCCGACTGCGGTGTCGACAATATCCTTGGAGTGACCATCAGCATAAGCGGCCGTTCCTACGAAAAAGCTTGCGACACCGGCAATTGCGAGTTGGCGAAACATGGTATGATATCCCTTATTGGAATGCCCTTGGTGGCATCAACCGGGATACGGTGCGGCATCGAAGGAAGATCACTTAATATGTCGATAAGTTCGGGTTGGTCCAATGAAAAACCGCGCTAAGCCAGCGCGGTTTCAGGTTTCAACTCACGATTTTGTGAATGTGCGGGCTGTCAAAGGCCTTCGAATTCGCACAAGACTTGGACATCCATTCCCATGTCTTCCAATGCCTTGCGCCCGCCTAACTCTGGCAGGTCGATAATGAACGAGCATGAGACGATCTCGCCCCCCAACCGTTCGATCAGTTTGATGCCCGCGGCAGCGGTGCCACCTGTTGCCAGCAGATCATCGACGACGAGGATTTTTTCACCCGGCTGGATGGCGTCGTCATGGATTTCGACAATCGCCTCACCGTATTCAAGCTTGTAGTCTTGGCTGATCGTGGTTCCCGGCAGCTTGCCCTTTTTGCGGATCGGTACGAAACCGACGCTAAGCTGGTGCGCGATCGCGCCGCCAAGGATAAAGCCGCGTGCCTCAAGTCCAACAACCTTGTCGATGCGTTCGCCGGCATAGGGGTGTAGCATCTGATCAATCGCCATGCGGAAACCGCGCGGATCCGCGAACAGGGTCGTTACGTCCCGGAACATGATCCCCTCATGTGGAAAATCCACGATGGTCCGTATGTAATCTTTGACCGACTTGTTTCTGGACATGGCCCACCTCTCTGGCGTCAAAACACGCTGGGCTGTTTGGCCCATTGGTGTGAGTCATGCAAGGAAAGATTGCCGCCCCTCACTTGGGACGTTTCGACTGGCCGTTGTCGCGGTTCAGTGTATCGGGCATCCACGTCAGGTAAGGAATGCGCCACTTGCCGTGATCTTTCAAAAATCGCCTGAGCGACATGAAGGTTCATTGCCACAACCTTCTTTTGTTGTTAGGTGCTTGTGAATTACAAATTCTATGCGAAGTATATACAAAGACTATCTTGTATGTCTGGGGTTTTGATGGAAATGGGACGCGTGGGAACGAAAGACGGCAAGGTTTCAACCAAGAAAAACAGTCAGTTGGTCCTGCGGCTGGACAAGGATGAACGGGACGAGTTTGTTCAGCTATGCAAAGAGCTGGACACGTCGGCCGCGCGAGAAATCCGGCGGTTCATTCGCGGGTTCATGAAGGAACACGCTGAGGGCTGAGCCCTCAGGCCGGGCGGCGCAGGACAGCCGTGGCCACTCCCATCCCGATTAATGCCAGCCCTCCGAACCGGGTCATTGCGGTGATGACGCCAGAACGGCCGATCATCTGGCGCAGACGGTCCGCCAACAGGGCGTATGCCAGCGAATTCAGCCATGCCAATCCCACGAAAGTTGCGATCAGTATAGCAAATTGCGGTCCGAGTGGGTCAGCCGGGCGCAGAAACTGAGGAACGAAGGCGATAAAAAACGCGATGGATTTCGGGTTCAGCGCGGTGACGGCGGCAGCATGGCCAAAAACGCTGTGGGCGGTGACATTGCGCCCGGTGTCCACAGTCTCAAGCCCGCCCGATGCCGCGCTGCGCAACAGTTTGATCCCCAGCCAGACTAAATAGGCGGCACCGACCCATTTAAGGGCCGTGAATAGGGTAGCCGAGGCCAGGACCAGCGCGCCAAGCCCCAAAAGAGAGGCCGTCATAGCCACCAGATCCCCAACAGCTACACCTGTCGCCGAGGCGACAGCCACGCTGCGCCCTTTGGATAGGGCATAGCTGAGCACCAGCAAGACCGTCGGGCCTGGGATCAATAGTAGGGCGGTAGATGCAGCGACAAAGGCGAGCCAAAGGTCAAGGGACATCGGAAATCCTGTGAATACGTTTCTGGCAACAAGCCCGGACCAGCGCGTAAGGTCAAGCCCTGCGTGGTTGTGTGGTCAAACGCATCAAAGCCTCTAGCGGGCCGCTTTTGAACTTTCGAGACCACAAAATCGCAAAGCCCGCGGATGCCGCGCAAAACGCAAACGCGCAGCCCACGATTTGAGGGGCGTTCAGTGATCCGTTCAGCAAACCCGCCTCTTCTAATATGCCCATGCCGATCAGGATGTGCGCCATATAGAGCGTCAGGCTTTGCCGACCGGGCGCAGTCAGGGCAGGGCCGATGCGCAGCTTTTCGATCTTCGGCCACAGCTTCAAAAGTAATCCGATCACCACGCAAGCTGACCCGGTACCGGCAAGGATGTAGAATGGCCCAGGAGGAATGGACTCTGTTCCCAAATAGGTCGCCAAATCAGGGTCCGCGATCAGCATCTGCGGGAAAAGCGCAAATACTGCGGCTCCAAACCCCCACATGATCAACCGGTGTTGGATGCAGATTGTGTGAAGATCCGACCGACCAATGGCCATTCCAATCAAAAGGAACGCCGCCCAGGGAAAGATCGGGTGCCATCCGTTGAAGAGCAGGTTGCGCAAGGAACCAGGCAGGGTCCAAAGGTCAGTGTATGTCAGTGTGTCCCAATCCCAGCCAAGGTCATAGTTAAAGATCATGACGGCGAAGATGGACAGTGCCATCACCCCAGCCGAACCCAGCCACAACGCGCCTGCGGGGGCCGTCAGGAAAGCTACACCAACAACGAAGTACGCGGCGTAGAAATGCAGGATATCGGCGTCAAAAACAGTCATGTTGACCAGGCCTAGCACGAACAGAAACGCCGCCCGGCGCAGCAGTACCGAAGCTGACACAGAGGACAATCCTATTCCGATACCGGCCAGAATGACGAATAATGCGGCGGCGCGACCTTCCAGCGAGTCGATTAGAATCGAGGCCCAGGCACTACCAGGGGCGACCTCAGCAGCGATGCGGAAATTCACCAGAACCATTCCGCAAAACGCCAGAAATCGCGCTGCGTCCAATGCCTCAAGTCGCTTCATGCTATCCCTCTGTTTCGCCGGCGTTTTGACGGTGCCGTGCGAACCACAGATCGGTGCAGTACAGGCGATTTTTCAAGATGACGGGCAAAAAAGAGCCGGGGCCGTGCAATGCGGCAACAAGTTTTAAGATTGGATTAAGTGTGCTTCGTGCGGCTTGAAACGGTTCCTCGGGCCACCAACCTTGGACCGGACGCAACGCTTCGGAGAGGCCGATGGTTCAAACAGATCAAACACGCGCGAACGCGACACCTGAACCCAATCCCTCGCGGCTTGCCCACGTAAAGGGCGCGCTGATCCTTTTGGTTCCGGTCCTTGCGGTGATCTACGCGGGCATCGTGGGGTATATGTATGTGAACCAGCAATCGCTGTTGTTCAAACCAGATGGCGAGTTGTCTGCGCCCAATTCGATCGGCCTGGCCGATGTTGAGACCGTTTCCCTCACTATGTCCGATGGTGTCACGCTGACCGCGTGGACTGCCCCACCCGCAATAGAAGGCGCGCCGACGGTTTTGTTTTTTCATGGCCAATCTGGCAATCTGGGCGACCGGGCCGACCGGATGAGAGAGATCCTCAACAGCGGCTTCGGCCTGCTGGCCCCCAGCTACCGTGGCTATCCGGGCAGCGAGGGCGAACCGTCCGAGATGGCGCTGATTTCCGACGGCATCCAGATGTATGACCAGTTGGATCGCCAAGGTGCGGACGTTGTGTTGCACGGCCAAAGTCTTGGAACAGCCGTTGCGACGGCCGTAGCTGAACAGCGCCCAAATGCAAAGCTGCTGGTGCTTGAGGCACCCTTTACGGCTACGGTGGACGTCGCGGCGGAAAGATACCCCTGGCTACCGGTGCATGCCCTGATGCGAGATCAGTTCGCCACCCGTGATCTGATCGAGAACGTCACCGTTCCGACTTTGATCTTCCACGGGGCCGAAGATGAAACGGTTCCCCTGCATCACGGCGAAGCTTTGGCCGCGATGGCCGGGGGGACGGCGCAGATCTATGTCATCCCGGACGGCACCCACAACGACCTCTGGTCGCACGGGTTGTGGGATAAGGTTCAACAGTCCTTGCAAGCCAATTAAAGCTGCCGGTCAGAGAACCCGACCAGCAACAGCATCCAGTTTCGCCAGCAAAATGGGATCACGTTTCTCAGGTGCGGTCAGGATGGCAAATTCCAGTGCCCGGTCGCAGCCATGAGGGCAGGGCGCGCGGTCAGCGCCCAGCAGATCGGGCAGACCTTTGACAAGCGCACGGCCTTTCTCGGCATTGCCGGTCAGCGTGGCGATGATGGAGGTGACGTCCACCTCGCCGTGATCCGGGTGCCAGCTGTCGTAATCGGTAACCATGGCGATCGAGGCATAACAAAGCTCGGCCTCGCGGGCGAGTTTGGCCTCGGGCATGTTGGTCATGCCTATCACGTCGCAGCCCCAGTGTTCCCGGTACATCTTGGATTCCGCCAGTGTCGAGAACTGCGGCCCTTCCATCGCCAGATAGGTGCCGCCGCGATGAATGGTGATGCCTGCTGCTCGACCGGCAGTCTCACACGCGTCCGACAGGCGCGGGCAGGTGGGGTGCGCAACACTGACGTGGGCGACGCAGCCGGTGCCAAAAAAGCTCTTCTCGCGCGCAAACGTCCGGTCGATGAACTGATCGACGATGACGAAATCGCCCGGCGCCATGTGCTCGCGAAACGATCCGCAGGCCGAAACCGAGATCACGTCCGTCACGCCCAGTCGCTTCAGCGCGTCGATATTCGCACGATAAGGCACTTCAGTAGGGGAATGCACGTGGCCGCGCCCGTGACGAGGCAGAAAGGCCATCTCAACGCCATTCAGCGATCCGGTCAGGATCTGATCTGATGGATCACCCCATGGGGTTTCGACGGTAACCCATTCCGCTTTTTCCAAACCGTCGATGTCGTAAATGCCTGATCCGCCGATGATCGCGATTTTGGTCTGGGTCATGGCTGCTCTCCGTGAAAAACTGTTGAAAGAGTTCTGCGTGGCAACCGCGGGTTTGGCAAGTGGCTTCAAGGGTTTGTGTAACTTGCTTGTTAGCTATGCGGTTTACGCATATCAGGGTCCCGCTGGGTGCAGTATCTAATGTCAGGTATGACAGGTAAAAGGCCCCTTTCGCGCGAACAAACAACCCCACAGGACGTCTCATGCCCCGAGCCATGCTGGCAAGCTTTGCCAATCGTATAGCCAAACCCGATCTCCGCTGGATGCCGGATGAGGGGCTGACCGTCTCGCGCCTGCGGATTGAGCTGTTGTCGGGCCTGACCGTTGCGCTGGCGCTGGTCCCCGAGGCGGTGGCGTTTGCCTTTGTCGCCGGTGTGCACCCGTTGGTCGGACTGTATGCCGCGTTCATGGTGGGCTTGATTACAGCGCTGATCGGTGGTCGGCCGGGCATGATCTCCGGCGCAACCGGCGCTCTGGCTGTTGTGATGGTGGCGTTGGTGGCTGAACACGGGGTGGAATACCTGTTCGCCACGGTGGTTCTGATGGGTGTCTTGCAGGTCATTGCAGGCGCGATGCATTGGGGACGCTTTATCCGGCTGGTGCCGCATCCGGTGATGCTGGGGTTTGTAAATGGTCTGGCCATCGTGATTTTTCTGGCCCAGATGGGGCAGTTCAAGGTTCCAGGCACCATGGAAAACACCGGCCACGGTGTGGGCGGTGGCGAATGGCTTTCGGGCCTACAGCTTTATACGATGCTGGGACTGGTCGCGCTGACCATGGCGGTGATCTGGGTCATGCCGCGCATCACACGCATTATCCCTGCGCCTTTGGCTGGGATCGTTGTCGTGGCCGCGCTGGTAATTGGCTTTGGTCTTGATGTGCCGCGCGTTGGTGATCTGGCCTCAATTGAGGGCGGCCTGCCGGCGTTTCACATCCCGATGGTGCCGCTGAACTGGGAAACCTTTGAGATCATCTTGCCCTACGCTGTCATTCTGGCCGCCATCGGCTTGATTGAATCCCTGCTGACCCTGAACCTCGTTGGTGAAATCACCGGCAAGCGCGGAGGGGCCTCGCAAGAATGCATTGCGCAGGGTGTGTCCAATGTAGCGACTGGATTCTTCGGCGGCATGGGCGGTTGTGCGATGATCGGTCAGTCGATGATCAACGTAAAATCCGGCGGCCGTACCCGCATCGCCGGGATTGCTGCGGCCCTGTTCCTGCTGGTGTTCATCTTGTTCGCCTCACCGCTGATTGAGCAGATTCCGCTGGCTGCGTTGGTTGGTGTAATGTTCATGGTGGTGATCGGGACCTTTGCCTGGAACTCGTTCAAGATCATGCGCAAGGTGCCCCTGATGGATGCGTTCGTCATCGTTCTGGTGACTGTTGTGACCGTGATGGAAGACCTTGCGGTTGCCGTAGTTGTAGGTGTGATCGTCTCAGCTCTTGCCTATGCCTGGAACAATGCGAAACGCATCCATGCGGTCACACGGGACTCGGAGACGGAAGAAGGCGCAAAGGTCTATGAGATTCAGGGGCCTTTGTTCTTTGGTTCGTCCGACGGATTCATTGAACTGTTTGATATTCAGAACGACCCTGACACTGTAATCGTGGACTTTGCCGAAAGCCGCGTCGTGGATCAATCCGCGCTGCAAGCCATCGAGAACATCGCTGGAAAATACGAGGCTGCGGGCAAACGCGTCATGCTGCGCCACCTCAGCCGGGATTGCCATAAACTGCTGAACAAGGCCGGCCACCTTATGGTCGATAGCGACGATGACCCGGACTACGAATTGGCCGTCGATTACTCGGTCCGCACGGGTGTGCTGGGCGGGCATTGATTGCAAAAGGCGGCCACTTCGGCCGCCTTTTACTTTGGAGCAATCCGTTCCAATTCTTCAATATTACCAGACAGAAGCGCCTCTTCGGCTTCGGCGATCTTCTCGGCGGGCCAATCCCACCAGTTCAATGCTAAAAGCCGGTCGATGGTGTCCTTTTCGAACCGGAACCGCCGCACTTCGGCAGGGTTCCCGGTAATGATCGCATAGGGCGGTACGTTTCCGCGAACAACAGACCCGGCACCAATAATTGCCCCCGAACCGATCTGCGCACCGGGCAGGATCATCGCGCCATAGCCAATCCAGACATCGTGGCCGATGAGAGTGTCGCGCGTGTCCGGCTGAAACCCGGTCATTCCGTCCGGGTCGAACACTGGAAACGGAAAGCACGTCAATCCATCCATTGAATGATTGGCCGATGACGTGATGAAACGTACGCCATGGGCGATCTGACAGAACTTCCCCAGCCCTAGCTTTTCTTGCGAAAACGGAAACAGGTAGGGGGCAAGTCGTTGCGCCCAATCCTCGGGCGCATCAAAATCCGATGCGTAGCTGTATTCTCCGGCCTGAAACTTGGGATGGTCAATCGCTTCAGACAGGAAAACCGTGCCCTTGTGATCAGAGCCGTCAGGGAGCGTTATCGGGTATCTGCGTAAGTGGTCAGGAATTGGCATCAGTCATCCGGTCGTGAAAGGCTGAACAGCTCGGTGACCACCGAATAGTCCCGGTACCCAAGCCTTGCCAGCGGTTGGAATGTTGTGACGTCGAACATTCCATCTTTCAAGCAATCGTCGCGCAGATGTACGCCGGTTACTTCTCCGAACACCACCCGATTGGCCTCGCCCGGAAGGGACACGATCTGGGTTAGCTTGCATTCCAGCGCTGCCGGAGCCCCATCGATCCGGGCGCATGGGATGGTTTCGCATTCCAAGGGTGTCAGGCCTGCATGGCCAAATTCGTCGACATGTTTCGGCAAGCCTGCTGAGCTGGCATTCATCGCGTCGCGATGTGCGTGGGCGACGACGTTTACACAAAACACCCCCGTTGCCTTGATATTGGCAAGACTGTCTTTCGTGCCGTCTTGATCGTGTTTGGTTCCGGTTGAAGCAAACATCACCTGCGGCGGGGTGTAAGCAACGCCGTTGAAAAACGAATACGGAGCCAGATTGTTGATCCCATCTGTGTCACGCGTCGAGATCCAGCCAATCGGCCGCGGCGTGATAATGGCGTTGAACGGATTGTGTGGCAGGCCGTGGCCGTCTTCGGGGCGATAGAACATAAGATCTCCAAGCGTTTGCCCAAGGCGTACCGAAGTGCTAGGGCGATTGCCAGCTAGGAAAAGAGGGCAGGGTGCAGCAGTTCGTGATCAGGCCGGAGGAGCCGGATGATTGGTGGGAGGTCGAGGCACTTTACGACCTGTGCTTTGCGCCGGGGCGTGAAGCGCTGTCCTCGTATCGTCTGCGCGATGATGTTCCACCCGTGTCGGGCCTTTCGCTTGTTGCGCGCGACGGGCAGGGCATTCTGGCCGGGGCGATCCGTTTCTGGCCCGTGCATGTGGGCGATCACGACGCTTTGTTGCTGGGTCCCGTGGCGGTGCACCCGACCCACCAGGGCGAAGGTCTGGGGGGATTCCTGATCCATCAGGGGCTTGAGGCTGGTCGCGAAATTGGCTGGCAAAGGGCAATGCTGGTGGGCGATGCGCCTTATTATGCGCGTTTCGGGTTCACCCGGCTTTCCGGTGTGGAAATGCCGCCCCCAACAAACCCTGACCGGGTCTTAGGCGTGGAATTGAGCCCCGGTGAATGGTTGAATGTGCGTGGCGAGGTGACCCGCTGGACGCGCTGAGCTATTGAAACCCTGCCGTTCAGCCCCGATGTTTAACGTCAGGAGGGCTTATATGCAGGACGTGCTTCTAGTCGAAAAGCTGGATACCGATGCCGAATTGGATCGGTTGGCCAAGTATTACAGAACCGCCGGAGGTCCCGGCGTTAAACTGTTGAACAGTTTGGGGGGGTCGGCGGAATCGCTACTGGAACAACTTCCTGTATCTGTGCGGGAGGGGCTGACAGGGGCCTCCGAACAGGCGCTTTGGCTAGCGATGCACGCAGCCGAGGGTTCGCGTCGTGCCGTTCCGGATCAAAAGCCATGGGTGAACACGGCTGTCGCAACGGCGATGGGGGCGGCCGGTGGCATGGGTGGCGTGTCGACTGCCCTGATGGAATTGCCTGCAACAACGGCCATGCTATTGCGTGCCATTCAGGGTGCGGCGTTCCGCGAAGGGTTCGATCCGTCCGAGGAAGGCGTCAAATTTGATTGCGTTCGGGTCCTGTCCGCAGCCGGACCACTGTCTTTTGACGATGGCGCCGATCTGGGTTTCTTTTCGGTCCGCCTGACGTTGACTGGCCCAGCGATGCAAAAGCTAATTTCAGCGGTAGCGCCGCGACTGTCCATTGTACTGGGCCAGAAGCTGGCAGCGCAATCGATACCGGTTCTGGGTGCGATCGCAGGTGGTGGTACGAACTATGTCTACACCCGATATTATCAACAGGTGGCGCGCGTTCACTTCGGGTTGCGGCGACTGGCAATCGATGCCGATATCCCGCATGAAGATCTGGTTCGGAAGCTGGCTGCCCGCGTTTGAAACCGACCTAAATGCTTGGAAGAAACCGCACTATATGGTATTCTGACCCCAGCCGGCCGCTAAATGTATAAAAACCTCAAAGGTCGGCGATTGAGGGTGAAAGCAGTTTGAAAGGTGGTGCGGCGTGATCGGTGCGAGGCAACCGACGTGTCTGCGGGGAAGCGAACAGCACCTGCGGCTTAAGCATCAATCGGCAGCGCTCTGCTATCGCATCAAACACGGAAAGCTCAGGGTTTTGCTGATCACAACGCGCAAATCCAAGCGCTGGATCATACCGAAGGGCTGGCTAATCGAGGATATGACACCGTCGCAAACCGCCGGACGAGAAGCTTGGGAAGAGGCTGGGGTTAAAGGCAACTGCGCAAACAATCCCATGGGCCGTTTCTCATATTTGAAACCCCACTCCAGTACGAACCCCGTATTGTGTCTGGTGGATGTCTTTCCCCTCTGTGTTACGTCGATAGCGCCTGAATTTCCTGAACGGGCCCAACGAAAGCGAAAGTGGGTTTCGCCTAAAAAAGCGGCCTCTCTGGTGAAATCGCGGGAACTGTCCCTTTTGTTACGCCGTCTTGGCCCGATTCTACACTGACTCGCCTTGCGAAGGGCTTGATCTTGCCATGTCTGTCGGTATCTATTTGCCTACCGGAAAATGGACGGACCATGATTCAATATTCGCTGAAATGCAGCCGCGACCATACATTTGACAGTTGGTTTCAATCGGCCGCCGCTTACGACAAACTCGCCTCCGCAGGTATGGTGACCTGCGTTGTGTGTGGTGACGCGCAAGTAGATAAGGCTATCATGACCCCTCGCGTTCGTCCGGCCCGCAATGCTCAGACAACTGAACCACAAGGCAAACAGGTGGATGTCGCGACCCCGTCGCCAGACATCGAGAAGGTGCTGGCCGATCTGCGCCGCAAGGTCGAGGAAAACTCGGACTATGTCGGTAAGGACTTTGCCAAAGAGGCGCGTAAGATCCATTTGGGCGATGCGCCCGAACGCGCGATTTATGGCGAAGCCAAGCCCGATGAGGCGAAAGCGCTGATTGAAGATGGCGTGCCGGTTTCGCCGCTTCCTTTCCTACCCACCCGTAAAACGAACTGACCCATGCATATCGTTATCACCGGCGCTAATCGCGGAATTGGCCAAGCTCTGGCAGATCGTTACCGCGCGCAGGGGCATGACGTTACCGGAACCGCCCGGGATTCCAGTGCGCAGCTTGTACTGGATGTGACTGATCCGAAACAGCAGGCCGCGATGGCACAAGGGCTTGCGGGTCGTCCGGTTGATCTGTTGATCTGCAACGCCGGGGTCTATCTGGACAAAGGCCACGGCATAGACGGCTATCCTGCCGACATGTGGGCGCAGAGTTTTGCGACCAACGTGACGGGCGTGTTTCTGACCGTGCAGGCGCTTTTGCCCAATCTTCAGGTCGCGAAAGGCAAGGTTGCGATCCTGTCGTCCCAGATGGCGTCGCATACGCGCGCGCCCGGTGGCAGCTATATCTATCGTGCGTCCAAAGCGGCGGCCCTGAATCTGGGGCGCAATCTGGCGACGGATTTGCGCGCGGATGGTGTCGCCGTTGGCATCTACCATCCGGGTTGGGTGCAGACGGATATGGGGGGCACTCAGGCTGCGATCACTGTTGATCAGGCTGCCGACGGGCTGCTTGACCGCTTTGGGGCATTGTCACTTGCCACAACCGGGTGTTTTGAAACCTGGGACGGTCAGCCGCACGCTTATTGACGTTTCAAAGCCGCCGTTGGGATTTCGTAAACTTCATCCGGATCGATGAAGACCACCGTTAAATCACCCCGTGTTTCGTGACTGATCCGGGCAGGTGAGCTGCTAGAGGTCGGTACACCATCCGTGAAATAGATGCTGCGTACTTCGGCTCCGCCCAGCCCCACTGCCAAGGTCGTAGTACCGTCGTCATGGTGGCGCAGCTCGGCGTGGCAGCTGCTTAGCGCTGCACCGGCTTTGGCACAGGGCACCGTGCCCAAAGCATTCTTGCCGTCGGTTGCTGCCAGCGTAGAGACCTGCGCAAAGGCGGATGAAGACAAAAGGGCGAGGGCTGCGGCAACGCGGAACATGGAAAACCTCTGGGAATAATTGCGGGGTGCAGGCTGACAGCCTCTGTGGCCGTTGTAAAGCGGTCAGATGCGGCCATCCGACCGGTTTTGAACTCTTGCCCTTGCGGCCCCCCTCGCATAAGACGCACGAGACCAGAAATCCAAGGCGCGGAGACACTTGCCCCCATGCCCTTACTCGTGATGAAATTTGGCGGCACTTCGGTTGCCAACCTTGACCGTATCCGCCGCGCAGCCAAGCGCATCGGCGTCGAAGTGGCGAAGGGCTATGACGTGATCGTCATCGTCTCGGCCATGTCCGGCAAGACAAACGAGCTTGTGGGCTGGGTCGATGAAACATCACCGTTGTACGATGCGCGGGAATATGATGCCGTCGTGTCCTCGGGTGAGAATATCACCGCTGGCCTGATGGCGTTGACGTTGCAGGAAATGGATGTCCCGGCCCGCAGCTGGCAGGGCTGGCAGGTTCCGCTGATGACCACCAGCGCCCACAGCCAGGCCCGGATCGAAGAAATTCCGACCGATAACCTGAACCAGAAGTTTGGCGAGGGCATGAAGGTTGCCGTGGTCGCCGGGTTCCAGGGCATCAGCCCGGAAGGCCGTATCACGACCCTGGGCCGAGGTGGGTCGGACACCACCGCCGTGGCATTTGCCGCCGCCTTCGGTGCCGAGCGGTGCGACATCTACACGGATGTTGACGGTGTTTATACCACCGACCCGCGCATCTGCGAAAAAGCACGCAAGCTGGACCGAATTTCGTTCGAGGAAATGCTGGAATTGGCCTCGTTGGGGGCAAAGGTTCTGCAAACCCGCTCTGTCGAACTGGCGATGCGTTACAAGGTAAAACTGCGCGTTCTTTCAAGCTTTGAGGAACAATCCGACGAGGCCGGTACCCTGGTCTGCGATGAGGAGGATATCATGGAATCCAATGTTGTGGCCGGTGTGGCCTATTCCCGCGACGAAGCCAAGATGACCGTTGTCTCGGTGGCTGACCGCCCGGGCATCGCGTCGATTATCTTTACCGCGCTCAGCGATGCGGGCGTGAATGTCGATATGATCGTGCAGAACATTTCGGACGAGGGGCGCACGGACATGACCTTTTCCTGCCCCACCGATCAGGTGGCGCGCGCCGAACAGGCATTGCTGGCAATCAAGGATGCGGGTGAGCTGAACTATGCCGAACTGGTCGCGGACCAGGATGTCTGCAAGGTCTCGGTCGTGGGTATCGGTATGCGCTCGCAGTCGGGCGTGGCGGCCAAGATGTTCAAGATACTCTCGGATGAGGGGATCAACATCAAGGTCATTACAACCTCTGAGATTAAAATTTCCGTCCTTGTCGACAGGAAATACATGGAACTTGCTGTTCAGGCACTGCATGATGCCTTTGAATTGGACAAGGCGGCCTAAGCATTTCAGCCAAAGGTCTCGCCTGATTCCGTAATTTGGGTGGGATATGGCGGAAGGCACCGAAACAGAATCCCGCAAGCTGCTGGGGCGGCTGCGCGAAGAGATGGCGAGCGAAGCCGCCGGTCAGGAACGTCTTGACCGGATCACGCATCTGATCGCGGATAGTATCCGGGCCGAGGTGTGCTCGATCTATCTGTTCCGGGATGCCGATACACTTGAGCTTTGCGCGACCGAAGGGTTGTCGCCAGAGGCGGTTCACAAAACGCGTATGCGGTTGGGTGAAGGCCTCGTGGGTCATGTCGCGCAATCCGGCAAGGTCGTGAACACCGCCGACGCGCCTTCGACCAAAGGGTTTCGGTATATGCCGGAAACTGGTGAGGAAAGATTCTCGTCTTTTATTGGGGTGCCGATCCAGCGTTTGGGTGAAAAGCTGGGCGTATTGGTCGTTCAATCTCGTGACGCGCGTTTGTATTCCGCTGACGAGGTCTACGCGCTGGAAGTGGTCGCCATGGTCTTGGCCGAAATGACCGAGCTTGGCGCCTTTGTAGGCGAGGGCGCTGCCCTTTCACCTCGGCACCAGCAATCAGTGCAATTTGAAGGAGGCCCGGCACAGGAAGGAGCTGCCGAAGGGCATGTCTGGTTGCATGAACCCCGTGTTGTCGTCACCAACCCGATTGCCGACGATCCCCACCGCGAACGCGAACGTCTGAACGAGGCCGTGGATGAACTGCGCGTGGGCGTCGACAAGATGCTTGAGATTTCGCAGGGCGGTGACAAGGAGCAATTGCAGGTACTGGAAGCATACCGGATGTTTGCCAATTCCAAGGGCTGGATGCGCCGCATGGAAGAGGACATTGCCCTGGGCCTTAGCGCCGAAGCGGCGGTTGAGAAAGAACAATCGCAAGCCCGCGCCCGGATGGGGCAGGTCACCGACCCCTATCTGCGTGAACGGCTGGCAGATCTGGATGATCTCAGCAACCGGCTGCTGCGCATCTTGACCGGGCAGGGGGGTACCAACGGGGCCGACCTGCCACCCGATCCGATCCTGGTTGCCCGAAACATCGGACCTGGGGATCTGTTGGAATATGGCCGCTCGTTGAAAGGGATCGTTCTTGAAGAAGGCTCAGTCGGTAGCCACGCAACGATTGTGGCCCGTGCCCTGGCAATTCCACTGGTGGTTCACGTTGGGCACATCACAACCGAGGCATTGAACGGAGATCATATTCTGGTCGATGGCGATCAGGGCATGGTCCAACTGCGCCCGGAAGATACGGTTGTCTCCGCGTTTCGCGATAAAATCGCCATGCAGGCCAAAGCGCAGGAACGCTATGCCTCGATCCGCGATACTCCGACAGTGACGCGCGATGGTGAGCGGATCAATCTGGTTATGAACGCGGGCCTGATGGCCGATCTGCCGTCGCTGGGAAATTCCGGGGCCGAGGGTGTGGGCCTGTTCCGCACCGAGCTTCAGTTCCTGATCCGCAATCAGATGCCCAAGCGGTCCGAGCTTGTGACACAGTATCAACGCGTAATGGATGCTGCTGGCGACATGCGCGTTGTGTTCCGCACACTGGATATCGGGTCGGATAAAGTGCTTCCCTATATGAAGCACGTCGAAGAGCCGAACCCGGCTTTGGGCTGGCGCGCTATTCGCGTTGGTCTGGACAAACGCGGCGTGATGCGGATGCAGCTGCAGGCCCTGATGCGCGCAGCCAATGGGCGGCCTTTAACAATCATGTTCCCGTTTGTGGCGCAGGCCGAAGAATACCGCGAAGCACGTTGGGAAGTGAACAAGACCATCGAACGCGAAAAGCGTCTTGGTCATGTGCTGCCAGAATCGATCGAAGTTGGCGCAATGCTGGAAACGCCATCTCTCGCCTTTGCCCCGCAGAAGTTCTTTGACGAGGTGGATTTCGTCTCGATCGGGGGCAACGACCTGAAACAGTTCTTTTTTGCCGCTGACCGCGAAAACGAGCTGGTGCGCCGACGTTATGACACGCTGAACGTCAGCTTCCTGACCTTCATCGAACGGATTGTCGAGCGCTGCAATATCTCGAACACGCCGTTGTCTTTCTGTGGCGAGGATGCCGGGCGACCGGTTGAGGCACTGTGTCTGGCAGCCATGGGTATTCGGACCTTGTCAATGCGCCCGGCGTCGATTGGCCCGGTCAAAAGCGTGTTGTTGCGTGCCGACCTGCAGTCACTGCGTAAGATCATTGCCGACGCCCGTCATCGCGGAGACCAATCGGTTCGATCCTCGGTAATGGAGTGGTTGCGGAATCAGGGTTGATTTTCCAGTTGTGCTTCCCTATTCAGTGCCTGAATGTTAGCGGTAACAATGCTTGCATCACAAGGACCAGTGATAACTGCGCCTAAGTGATGCCAGCAGATTTGAAGGAGCCCATAGATGGTTTCACGCGTAATCCCGGTAGACCCGTTCGATCTGGTGCTATTCGGCGCGACCGGTGATCTGGCGCAGCGCAAGATCTTACCCGGGCTCTATCATCGGTTCGAAGTCGGTCAGATGCCCGAAGACGCAAAGATTATCGGCACAGCGCGGTCCGACATGGACAGCGACGGGTTCCGGGACCAAATACGCGCCTCGATGAAAGAATTTGCGCCTGCATTCAAAAAGGACGTTCTGGATCAGTTTCTAAGCCATGTTGAATATGTTCCCGTTGACGCAATGGGAGATTCTGGCTGGAAAGATCTTGCCAACACCTTGCGTCCTGACGTGGTACGCGCCTTCTACCTGTCAGTTGGTCCCAGCCTTTTCTCGGGCATCGCAAAACGGCTGAGCGATCATGGTTTGGCGACCCCTGACAGCCGTATCGTGGTCGAAAAACCCTTTGGCCACGACCTCGCGTCAGCCCGGGCGCTGAACTCCGGGCTGCGAGCCTGCTTTGAAGAGCACCAGATATATCGGATCGACCACTATTTGGGAAAGGAAACGGTGCAGAACCTGATGGCGCTGCGCTTTGCAAATTCCCTGTTCGAACCTCTCTGGAACGCGACACATGTCGATCACGTTCAAATTACCGTGGCCGAGACTGTTGGCGTCGAAGGGCGCGGGGCCTATTACGATCAGTCCGGTGCGATGCGGGATATGGTGCAGAACCACCTTGTTCAGCTTCTGTGTCTGACTGCGATGGAACCTCCGTCCAAATTTTCGCCCAACGCCGTGCGGGACGAGAAGGTCAAGGTGATCGAGGCGCTGGAGCCTGTTGCGCCGTCTGACATCGCACGCGGTCAATATCGTTCGAGCAAGGGCGGCGACGGTTACTTGGATCATGTTGGTAACCCCGCAAGCCGCACCGAAAGCTACATCGCTCTTAAGGCCCATATCGGCAACTGGCGCTGGGCGGGCGTACCATTCTATCTGCGAACCGGAAAACGCCTGCGTGCCCGCGAATCCGAAATCGCGGTGTTTTTCCGGGATCCGCCGCATACGATCTTTCCCAATGTCGGCCCGCTGCACGGCAATGTGCTGGTGATCCGCCTGCAACCGGACGAGGGCATCACACTGCGCACCACGATCAAAGAACCGGGGCAAGGCGGCTTCCGCTTGTCCGACGTGGCGCTGGACATGAGCTTTGCCGATGCACTGGGTGATGAGGCCCAGTCGCCGGACGCTTATGAACGACTGATCATGGATGTCATTCGTGGCGACCAAACACTGTTCATGCGCGGGGACGAGGCAGAGGCCGCCTGGGCCTGGGTTGATCCCATTATTCACAGTTGGGAAGAGCGTGGAGATCGCCCCGCGAAATATGATCAGGGCAGTTCCGGCCCAGAAGAAGCGCTGATGCTGATGCATCGCGATGGGCGCCGCTGGCGTCAGATCGGAGGGTAATCATGGTATATTCAGTCATCACCGACGTCACTCAACGCATCATCGACCGCAGCGCCGAACTGCGCGGCCCGCATATTGAACGTATGGAACATGCCCGGTCTAAGGGACCGGCGCGCGCGCATTTGTCTTGCAGCGGCCAAGCCCACGCCTATGCCGGTGCGGGTAAGGATCAGCAAGCTATGGCCACTGATACGGCCGGTAATCTGGGCATCGTCACCGCCTATAACGACATGCTTTCCGCCCACCAGCCGTTCGAGCGTTATCCCGGCCTGATCCGCGATGCGATCCGAGCCGCAGGTGGCACCGCACAAGTTGCGGGTGGCGTGCCAGCCATGTGTGACGGGGTCACCCAAGGCGAGGCGGGGATGGAGTTGTCTCTGTTTTCCCGCGACGTGATTGCCCTGGCGACCGGAGTGGCGCTGAGCCACAACACCTACGACGCGGCCGTTTTCCTGGGCGTCTGTGATAAAATCGTGCCCGGTCTGGTCATTGGTGCACAGGCGTTCGGACATCTGCCCGCTGTTTTCCTGCCAGCAGGACCGATGACCAGCGGTCTGCCCAACGATGAAAAAGCCAAGATTCGCCAGAAATTTGCCGCAGGAGAGATCGGCCGCGACGAACTCATGGCCGCTGAAATGGCCGCGTATCACGGACCGGGCACTTGTACTTTTTATGGCACCGCGAACACCAATCAGATGCTGATGGAATTCATGGGCCTGCACCTGCCGGGCTCCAGCTTTGTGAATCCCAACACGCCTCTGCGGGACGCACTGACCGAAGAAGGCGCGCGCCGCGCCCTGTCGCTGAGTGCGCTGGGCAACCACTATACACCAGTCTATCAGGTTTTGGATGAGCGGGCGTTTGTGAACGGCATCGTGGGTCTGATGGCCACGGGTGGGTCGACCAACCTGCTGATCCATCTGATCGCAATGGCGCGCGCAGGTGGTATCGTGTTGGATTGGCAGGATTTTTCTGACATTTCCGCCGTGGTGCCTTTGGTTGCGCGGGTTTATCCGAACGGTCTGGCAGATGTGAACCACTTCCACGCAGCGGGTGGTCTTGGGTACTGCATTGGAACGCTACTGGAAGACGGGCTGCTGCACCCCGACACTCTAACCGTCGCGGGGCAGGGGCTGCAGAATTATACCAAAGAACCGAAGCTGAAGAACGGTGAGCTGGTTTGGGAAGACGGAGCTGGCCACAGCCTGAACGAAAAAATCGTCCGCCCGGCGAAAGACCCGTTCCAACCCACTGGTGGGTTGTCGCGCCTGACTGGCAATTTGGGCACCGGCGTGATGAAGGTTTCGGCCGTCGCCCCGGAACATCAGGTTGTCGAAGCACCTGTACGCATGTTCCATGATCAGGATGAGGCGAAAGCCGCGTTCAAGGCTGGAGAGTTCACAGGCGACGTCATCGTTGTTGTCCGGTTCCAGGGACCCAAAGCAAATGGCATGCCCGAGCTTCACTCGCTGACGCCGATCCTGTCGATCTTGCAGGGCCGTGGGCAAAAGGTGGCGCTTGTAACCGATGGTCGTATGTCCGGCGCGTCCGGCAAAGTCCCTGCGGCGATCCATGTCTGCCCCGAGGCGCTGGATCGCGGGCCGATCGCTTACCTGCAGGATGGCGACATCTTGCGCGTCGATGCGGTTAAGGGTGAGTTGGAGATTGTCACCCCCGGGGTTCTGGACCGTGTCCCTGCCACTGCTGATCTGTCGGCCAACCAACACGGCGTGGGGCGTGACCTGTTCGCTACTTTCCGCCAAAATGTCGGATCAGCAGACACCGGCGCCAGTATTTTCGGAGTTTGACCCATGTCCAAAACCCAACGCACGCGTGAAATCTGCGCACTTGCGCCCATTGTTCCTGTCCTTGTCGTCGATGACGCGGCTCAGGCGCGCCCATTGGCAGAGGCGCTTGTCGCAGGTGGTCTTCCCGCGCTTGAGGTTACACTGCGCACCCCTGCTGCACTAGACGCGATCCGCGCGATGGCGGATGTGCCGGGCGGCGTCGTCGGTGCAGGAACTTTGGTCACGCCAGAAGATGTGCGCGCCGCGAAAGAAGCAGGCGCGCAATTTGGCGTCTCGCCCGGTGCCACCGACGAGTTGATCGCGGCCTGCGAGGCCGAGGGTCTGCCCTTGTTGCCCGGCGCCGCCACAGCCAGTGAGGCGATGCGTCTGTTGGAAAAGGGCTACGACATGCTCAAGTTCTTCCCGGCCGAGGCGTCGGGTGGTGCACCTGCGTTGAAAGCGATTGGCGCACCGTTGCCGCAAATCAAGTTTTGCCCGACCGGTGGCGTGTCCCCCGAAAATGCAAAGGATTACCTGTCCTTATCCAATGTGGTCTGCGCGGGCGGAAGCTGGGTTGCGCCGAAAAAGATGGTCATTGATGGGGATTGGGCCGGTATCGAAAACCTTGCGCGCGCGGCCTCCAAGCTGATGGATTGACGCCGCTTAAAGCTGCGCTAGGGTGGGCGTCAATTCATACAGGTTGATCCCATGACAGACCCCATTTCCTTGGCGCAAGGGCGCGAGTATCTGGCGATTCCAGGACCTTCGGTCATCCCGGATGCGGTTTTGCAGGCCATGCACCGCCCGTCGCCGAATATCTACGAAGGCGAGCTGATCGAGATGATGCCGGCGCTGACCCGCGATCTGTGCCGCGTGGCGCGGACCGAGCATAGCGTTGCTATCTATATCTCTAACGGCCACGGGACGTGGGAGGCAGCGCTGTCCAACGTCATCGCTCCCGGTGAAACGGTTCTAGCCCCCGCATCTGGCCGATTTACCCATGGCTGGGCCGAGATGGCCGAGGGTATCGGCGCCAAGGTTCAATTGATCGACTTCGGCTCGTCCACAGCATGGGACTTCGACCGCATTGCCGAGGCGTTGCGTGGCGACAAGGCCCACAAGATCAAGGCGGTTCTGGCCGTTCATGTAGACACCTCAAGCTCAATCCGGAACGACATTCCAGCACTACGCGCCTTGATGGACGATCTGGGGCACCCGGCGCTTTTGATGGCGGATTGCATTGCCTCGATGGGGTGTGACCGGTTCGAAATGGATACCTGGGGCGTCGACGTCACAGTTACGGCCTGTCAGAAGGGGCTGATGACACCCGCTGGAACAGGGTTCGTGTTTTTCAATGACAAAGCACAAGCCAAGCGCGCCGCGATGCCACGTGTTTCGCGGTATTGGGACTGGCAGCCGCGGGCGAACCCTGAGCTGTTCTATCAGTATTTTAATGGCACCGCGCCAACCCATCACCTCTACGGTTTGCGCGCGGCCTTGGACATGATCCATGCCGAGGGGATGGAGCAGGTTTGGGCGCGGCACGAGAGGCTAGCCACGGCCATCTGGGAAGCATGTGAAACCTGGGCGCAAGGTGACGCGTTGCATCTAAATGTTGCCGATCGTCAACATCGCAGCCACGCTGTCACCGCCTTGCGACTGACCGAGGGACGCGGCACGCCATTGCGCAAGTTCACTGAAAGCCAACTGGGCTTGACCCTTGGCATTGGTCTGGGGATGGACGACTGGGACGGATGCTTCCGTCTTGGCCATATGGGTTACGTCAACGGCCAGATGGTTATGGCTACGTTGGGCGGTGTGGAAACAGCCATGGCCGCGCTGGATATCCCTCGCGGCAAAGGCGCCTTAGAAGCTGCAGCTGCGGTGCTTGCGTCGAAGACCTAACGCCGCGCCTCGGCAATCGCTTTTGGCAATGCTGTGGCAAAAGCATCCAGATCGGCTGCCTCGCCACAGCTGACGCGGATGCAGCGATTTTGCGGGGCGGCAAAGGGCATACGCACGAAAATGCCCTGCGCAACCAGCGAGTCCAGAACCGCCTTGGCAAAGGCTCCATCCTTCCCGCAATCAATGGCAACGAAGTTGGTGGCCGAGGGCAAGGGCGCTAAACCATTCTCTCGTGCAATATGGCCAATCCGGTCACGCGCTTCGGTAATCTTGGTCTGAACATGATTTAGCCACTCGGCATCCTTCAGTGCGGCCAGCGCACCGGCCTGCGCGGCTCGGTTCATTCCGAAATGGTTGCGCACCTTGTTGAAGGCTGAAATCAGGCCGGGTGCGCCGATGGCATAGCCAACCCGCGCGCCCGCCATGCCGTACACCTTGGAAAATGTTCGCATCCGGATCACCCGCGGATCGTCTGCTGCCACAGGGGCGGCGGTACCATCAGGCGCACATTCCACATAGGCCTCGTCCAATACAAGCAAACACCCGTTGGGCAGATCGTCTAGCGCCGTCACGATATCCGCTCCGGAATGCCAGCTACCCATCGGGTTGTCAGGATTGGCCAGATACACCAGCGTGGCATCCACTTCACGTGCCTTGGCAAACAGCGCCGCCGGGTCCTCGTGGTCGTCGCGATACGGCACTTTGTGGAGCGTTCCGCCGAACCCTGCCACATGGTAGTTGAAGGTCGGGTATGCCCCATCTGAGGTGACAACCGCGTCCCCGGATCCGACCAGTAGCCGCACTAGGTAGCCCAACAGCCCGTCAATGCCTTCGCCAACCACGATGTTTTCCGACCCGACCCCATGGTGATCCGCCAATGCGGCACGCAGATCGTGGTTTTCCGGATCGCCATACATCCAGATCCCCGTTTCTGTCATTGCCGCTATGGCGCGCGGAGAGGGCCCAAACACGCTTTCATTTGCGCCCAGCCGCGCCACAAATGGCGCGCCACGCTGGCGTTCCTGCGTTTCGGGGCCAACAAACGGCACAGTTGCAGGCAGGGATTGGGCAAGCGGGGTATAGCGTGGCTCTGTCATGGGGGCAGATAAACGTAAGGTCATACGACAGGCAAGCTTGCGTTGCAGGATGCTGCTCCGCATTGTTCGCGTAACGATTAAAGGGAGGAGCGCGCATGCGCATTGTTTTGGGCTTGTTGATTGTCGGCCTCGCCTATCTGGTTTTCTGGCCGGTCCCGGTTCAACCGGTGGCATGGACCCCACCCGAAGCACCGGGTTTCACTGGTGACTTTGCGGAGAACAATGCGTTGGACCAGCTGGAGCTGATCTCGTTGCCTGACGGTGAGAAAGGCCCCGAAGACATTGCCATCATGCCCGACGGGTCCGTCTACACGACCAGCCTGTCCGGGGCTCTATACCAGATAGACGGCGAGGTCCCGGTGAAAGTTGACGACCTCGGTGGTCGGCCCTTGGGCCTGACGGTCGGTCCGGATGGGGTGCTTTACATCGCCGACAGCTTCCGCGGCATCATGCGATGGACCGGCCCCGGAACGCTGCAGCCAGTCGTGTCCGAGATAGACGGCGCGCCAGTGATCTATGCCAATCAATTGGACGTGGCGCAGGACGGGGCGATCTATTTCTCAAACTCGTCTGATCGGTTCGATCCAGAAACGATGGGTGGAACCAAACCGACCTCGGTTCTGACCATCTGGGAGCAATCGGACACAGGTTACGTTGCCCGCCACGCGCCCGATGGCACGACCGAGAAACTGGCCGAAGGCTTTGTCTATACGAACGGCGTCGCATTGTCGCCGAGTGAGGATTTTCTGCTGATCGCCGAAACCGGGCGCGCCAGAGTGCACAAGCTTTGGCTGACAGGCCCGAAGGTCGGGCAGCAAGAGGTCCTGATGGACAATCTCCCAGGCTATCCCGACAACATCGAGGCACAGGGCGATGGTACGTATTGGATGGCATTTGCCAGCCCGCGCGTGCCGAGCGAGGCACTGATGCCATACCCGTTCTTGCGCAAGGTGATCTGGCGACTGGGGCCGACGGTGCGGCCTGCGCCGATCCATCGCGGGATGATGGTGCAGTTTGACGGCGACGGGAACATCCTGCAGACCTTGCAAGACCCCGGGGGTCGGCTGGGCATCACCACGGGTGGCAAGTTGGCCGGGGGACATTTCTACGTCATGACATTGGATTCGCCCTGGTTCGGGCGCATGCCTGCGTCAAATCTGCCCTAACGTTGAGGTGGAACTGCCTGATCCATCGGGGCATTGTACCCCTAACCGGAATTGAGAGGCCTGAGATGTCACGAGTATCCGTCGAATACAAAAATCACATCGCGCACGTAACTCTGACGCGCGGCGACAAGATGAATGCGCTGGATGATGCGATGATAAAGGCCATCATTTCTGCGGGGCAGGAGGTCGCTGCCTCGGATGCGCGCGCGGTGGTGCTGTCGGGTGAAGGCAAAAGCTTTTGCGCGGGTCTGGACATGGCCAGCTTTGCGAGCATGGCGCAAACGGACCCGACCGAATGGTTGATGACCCGCAGCCACAACGACGCCAATGAGGTGCAGGAAGTTGCCTTGGTTTGGCAACGCGTGCCCGTTCCCGTCATTTGTGCCATTCAGGGTGTTGCTTATGGCGGCGGTTTGCAACTTGCGCTGGGCGCTGACATCCGGATAGCACATCCCGAGGCTAAACTCGCCGTGATGGAGATGAAGTGGGGTCTGATCCCCGACATGGGCGGGATGGTTCTGCTGCCCAAGCTGGTCCGGTCGGACGTCTTACGCCTGTTGACCTATTCGGCCCGCCCCATCGGTGCCGCGCAGGCGGCGGACTGGGGGCTGGTTACCAAACTGTCGGATGACCCACTGACCGAGGCATTGGCCTTGGCCGAAGACATCGCTGGTCAAAGCCCTTCGGCCATCCGCGCGGCCAAGCGCCTGATAGAGGTTGCGGAAGCCAAGCCTCGCACAGAGGTGCTGCTGGAGGAGTCATCAGAGCAGGCGGAGCTGATCGGCAAACCGGATCAGATGGAGGTCATTGCGGCGAATTTGCAAGGTCGCAAGCCAGAGTTCAAATGATCTCGGCGCCTGTCACACGATTGATCCTGTACGCCAAGGATATCGACAAGATGGTGCATTTCTATGAGACGCATTTTGGCTATGTAGCGCGCCGACTCAAAGGGGACCGGATTGTAGATCTTGTGCCTGACGGTGACGGGTTGCGCCTGTTGTTGCATCCGGCCAGCAAGGCCACCCGTCAGGGGCAAGCGGCGGTCAAAATCGTTTTTGATGTCGCGGACGTTGCCGAGTTTTGCAGACAAGCCGCGCAGCACGGGCTGAAATTCGGTCCGATCCACAAGGCGGATGGCTACAGTTTCGCGAATGCCAAGGATCCGTCGGGAAACTCGATTTCCGTGTCAAGCAGGGCATTTGCGCCCGGCAATTAACGCATAAAAGCCCGTCGTGCATCACGGGCCATATTGTATCGCATCTCAAGCTCGGCGATCTTTGCCATAGTCACCTTACGCTCGTCAGCGTCGGACTGCGACGCATAGGTTTTGCGCGCGGCATCCAACTCTTTCTTGATGCTGAACTCTTCGGGAAGAACGCCTGCTTGCGCCATGATCCGATGACCGGCGGCGACGGCCGGATCGGTCTGTGCCTCGGACGAACGGTCAGGCAGCGGCTGGCCTTCGCCCTCCAGCCCCTCTAACTGACCTTCGGCTCGCGCCTTTTTGATCTGGCGTTCGACCAGTTTTCCGAGCGATCCAAACATAGGTTCATACTACTCGACCAGCACAGCGGGGGAAAGCTGTCATCTGGATCGGTTGGTAACCAGATAGGCGATACCACCTGCGGCCAAACCCCAGACTGCAGCGCCCAGGCCGAAGACGGTGATTCCTGATGCGGTTATGGCGAATGTCAGAATCGCCGCTTCGCGTTCGGCGGGAACTTCTAATGCAGCAAAGGTCGCATTTGCCATCACACCAATCAGGGCAATGCCGGTCAGAGTGCCCATGAGCAATGGGTCGGCGTGGGCCGCGAACCCGGTGATCGCCACGGCAAAGACGCCAAAGACGCAGTAAAATAGGCCTGCCATAACCGCTGACCAGTAACGCTGGTTCGGGTCCGGGTAGCTGTCTTCGTTTGAACACATCGCAGCGGTAATCGCGGCAAGGCACGTGGCCGGAGCGCCAAAGGGGGCAGACAGAATACTGGCTCCTCCGACGGCTGAGAACAACTTGCCAGCAATTGGCGCATACCCAAAGCTGCGCATGACGGCGATGCCGGGTATGTTTTGCGTAGCCATGGTGACGATGAACAGCGGGATGCTGATCCCGATCGCCGATGCGACCGAGAATGTTGGAATGGTCCAGACAGGGGCGGCGACCAGATGTTCGGGCTGGACCGAACCGTCAACGGCGTTCAATACAACGACGATTGCCGCGGTAACCACTGCGGCAGGAACTGCGATCAACCGATTGATCCGCCCGGCGATAAACCACGTCAGAATGACCGGCAGCGCTTGCCAGGGCAGCTCAACTGCCGCCTTGAAGGGAATGATGCACAAGGGCAGCAAAACCCCGCCCAGCATGGCCTGCGCAAGTGTTGTCGGGATAGCGGCCGCAAGCCGTCCAAGTGGACGCCACATTCCGGCAACAACCGTCAGGGCTCCGGCGCAAAGAAATGCACCAACCGAATCAGAAAATCCGACCAATGGGGTCGCCGAAACCGCCAGAAGGGCGGCACCGGGTGTTGACCATGCCACGCTGATCGGCTGCCGGTACCAAAGGCTGACCACGATCGCCGTCACACCCATTGCAACTGCTGCCATCATCAAACCGGATGCAGCCTCAGCTTCTGAAGCACCCATTGAAACAAGGCCCTGCAGCACAATCGGGAAAGAGCTGAAAAACCCTACGACCGCCACCACAAGCCCGGTCGAAATTGTCTGCACAGGAGGGAAAGGGCGCGCCATGAAGTCCTCGGAGCTGTCTGCAGAACTTGCTAACAATTGGAAGCGGATGAAAACAAGTTGAAATGCGTCACCGCATAACAAAAACCCGCCGAGCAAACGGCGGGTTTGGGGAATTCGAGAACCTACAAAAAGAGGAAAATCAGGCGATCTCGGCCAGACGGGCCAGCGCCTCGTCCAGTTTCGCCTCTTCCTCTTCGCGGGCGGCAAGGTTGGCTTTGGCTTCCGCGACAACCTCTTCCGGGGCCGAGGCCACGAATTTCGGGTTGTTCAGACGCCCGCGCAGACCGCCCAGTTCCTTGGCCAGTTTGCCCTTGGCTTTCTCCAGCCGTTCCTTTTCCGCGCCAATGTCGATGATATCCGCCAATGGTAGGCCGAAAGATGCGCCGGGGGCGGCAATCGAGATCGTACCTTTAGGCAGCTCATCCGCTTTGGTCAGGCTGTCGATCCGCGCCAGACGTTTAATCAGCGCCTCGTTGCGGTCCCACGCGGCTTGGCCATTGGCGTCGATCTCGGTCACCAGCATCGGCACATAGAGGCCGGCTGGAACCCGCATCTGTGCACGGGCCGAGCGGGTGTTTTCGATCACCGAGATCACCCAGTTCATCTCGCGATCCGCATCCGCGTCGATCAGGTCGACCGCAGAATAGGTTGGCCAATCGGCGTGGACAGCCATTTTGGCGCGGTCGCCGGTCAAGCCCCACAGCTCTTCGGTGATGAACGGCATGATCGGGTGCAGCAGGACCATGCATTGGTCCAGAACCCAACGCATCGTGGCGCGGGTTTCGGCCTGAGCCTCGGCATCGTCCCCTTGCAGCAGTGGCTTGGACAGCTCCACGTACCAGTCGCAAACCTTACCCCAGACAAAGGCATAAAGCCCGTTGGCCGCGTCGTTGAAGCGATAGCTTTCCAGCGCCGCGTCGACCTCTTCCCGCACACGTGCGGTTTCGCCGATGATCCAGCGGTTCACCGCAGCTTTGGGCTTCAGGTCAGCCACGTTCAGTTGAGGAACGGCGTCGGTGAAGACCTCGTTCATCTCGGCAAAGCGGACAGCATTCCACAGCTTGGTGCCAAAATTGCGATAGCCGGTGATGCGTTCACGGGACAGCTTCAGCACACCGCCAATTGCTGCCATCGAGGCGTTGGTGAACCGTAGCGCGTCGGCGCCGAATTCGTCCACGATCTCAAGCGGGTCGATGACGTTGCCGGTGGTCTTGGACATCTTCTTGCCCTTCTCGTCGCGAACGAGCTGGTGCAGGTAGACGGTATGGAACGGTATCTCGTTTACCACGGCCAGTTGCATCATCATCATCCGGGCGACCCAGAAGAACAGGATATCTGCGCCGGTGATGAGCACATCAGTCGGGAAATAGCGCTCCATCTCTTCGGTCTGTTCGGGCCATCCCAGCGTGCCGATCGGCCAGAGGCCGGAGGAGAACCAGGTGTCGAGGACGTCGGGGTCGCGCCAGACCGGATAGATCAGATTGGTTGGGTCTTGTTCGACCGCATACTGAGCGAGACTTTCAGCAAACCGATGGATCGCCTCGTGTTTGTCTGAAACTTCAACAACAGATGCGTGGCTCAGCGGGCTGGGAATGTTGGCGTTGTCGTCCAGGAATTTCTCGGTGACTGCATCCAAGCTGGTTGCGCATTCCATGACATTGCCACGGTGCAGCATGCCACCTTCATTCAGCAACCGGCCCAGTTCAACCAGATCCAGGTCACCATCATCTTCGTCATCGATGAAGTCTTCTGCGGACAGGTCGAGACCATACCAAACCGGTATCTGGTGCCCCCACCACAACTGGCGCGAGATGCACCAGGGCTCGATGTTTTCCAGCCAGTGGTAATAGGTCTTCTCGCCCGACTCAGGGATGATCTTGACCGTGCCGTCCTTAACCGCATCCAGCGCGGGGCCGACGATCTTTTCGGCATCCACGAACCACTGATCGGTGAACATTGGCTCGATCACAACTTTCGAGCGGTCGCCGAAGGGCTGCATAATCGGCTTGCTCTCGACCAGCGGCACCAGTGCAGACGGGTCGTCATCTTCGCCCAGCTTGGTGCCCAGAACCGGGTCATCCGCACGGGTCATCACAGCCAGACCGTCGGCGTTGATCTCTTCGACCACTTTCGCGCGCGCCTCGAACCGGTCGAGACCCCGCAGATGGTCGGGAACGAGGTTAATCGCGTCGATCTCGTTCTCGGTGAACGCGCGACCACGTGCGTATTCCTGCGCCTTGTCCGCCTCTTCGGCGTAAGGCGCGCCATCTGCCCGCATCGCACCTTTGGTGTCCATCAGGCGGTACATCGGAATGCCGCCGCGCTTGGCGACCATGTTGTCGTTAAAGTCATGCGCGCCAGTGATCTTCACCGCGCCCGAGCCGAAATCGGGATCGGGGTAGTCATCGGTGATGATCGGAATCTGGCGGCGATGCTCTTTCGGACCAACCGGGATTTCGCAGAGTTTCCCAACGATTGGCGCATACCGTTCATCCGACGGATGAACGGCCACCGCGCCGTCGCCCAGCATGGTTTCAGGGCGGGTCGTGGCGATCGAGATGTAATCGCGCTCCTCTTCGAGGATGACGTTCCCATCCTCGTCCTTTTCGACGTAGGTATAGGTCTCACCACCAGCCAGAGGGTACTTGAAGTGCCACATATGACCGGGCGTCTCAATATTCTCGACCTCAAGGTCCGAGATCGCGGTCTCAAAATGCGGATCCCAGTTGACCAGCCGCTTGCCGCGATAGATCAGGCCCTTTTCGTACATATCGACGAAGACCTTGATGACGGCATCGTGGAAGTTGGCCGAGTTCTCGTGCCCGGTCCGCGGATCACGCGGTGCGCCCGCCATGGTAAAGGCGTTTCGCGACCAGTCGCAGGATGAGCCGAGACGTTTCAGCTGCTCGATGATCGTGCCGCCGTATTCGCCCTTCCATTCCCAAACCTTGTCAAGAAACGCCTCACGTCCCAGCTCGTTTCGGCTGGGCTGTTGGGTGGCGGCCAGCATCTTTTCCACCTGCATCTGGGTGGCGATACCGGCATGGTCCTGACCGGGCTGCCAAAGCGTGTCGAAGCCGCGCATCCGGTGCCAGCGGGTCAGGATATCCTGCAAGGTGTTGTTGAACGCGTGGCCCACATGCAATGCGCCCGTTACGTTGGGCGGCGGGATCATGATGGTAAAGCTTTCGTCGCGCGATCTGTTCGCGCCTGCCTTGAAGGCCCCGGCCTGTTCCCAGGCCTCATAAATGCGGGCCTCGGCCTCGGCCGCGTTGAATGTCTTTTCCATCGCCATAGGATGCGTCCTGCGTCAACAAATTCGGGTCAGCGCCTGCAATAGCGAATGCGTAAGGGAAGGGGAAGGGTTGTATGTTATTCAGCCCGGGCAAAGCGCGCGCGAAAGTAGACCTGAACACGCTGGTAGGCCGGTTCATGGAAATCCAGCGTCAGCAATGAGTGGTCGTTGCCGTCAAATTCCACCGTCTCAAGATGATCATCGAAAGCATCCTTCAGGGCGCCTATATGCCTTTCTGAGGCAAGTTTGTCATCGGTGTAGCGCATGACTAGGCCGTGGCCTTTCCGTGCCATGCCCGCGCGGACGTCGCCACCGACATTCACGTCGTGGGTGGCTTCGCTGCCTCTAGTCAGCAGGGCGGTGAACGGAAATACGCTGTCATGTGCCCTTGTCATGACCTGTAGGTTAACCAAAAAATGACTGGCAAGATACGGGGAAGCTGTCTGTTCGACTGGACATCGCCTTGGGCTGGGCTACGGTCGCCATCGCAGGAGGATCATCGCATGGAAAAGTTCGGCAAAAGCCAGCCCGTCAAACGGACAGAAGATCAGCGGTTTCTGACCGGGCACGGACGATACATAGACGATGATGTACCCGAAGGCGCTCTGTTCGCGGCCTTTTTTCGCAGCCCGGTTGCCCATGGTCGGATCACGGCGCTGGATCTGGATGCCGCGCGTGAGGCGGAAGGGGTGCGCCTTGTCATGACGCTGGATGATCTCTCGACTGCGGGGATCGACACTGTGATGAACGCAGCAACTGTGCAGAACCGCGATGGCTCTCAGACCCTTGCGCCTGACAGGCATATGCTGGCCCAAGACCGCGTCCGATTTGTCGGCGAACCTGTGGCTGTCGTGATCGCAGACACGCTATTGCAGGCGCGAGATGCGGTTGAGATGATCTGGATGGACACGGATGATCTGCCGGCAAAACTGGATGTCGTAGCCGGTGGCGAACCACTGCATGATCAGGTCGCCGACAATCGTGCTTTTGATTGGGGGTTGGGCGATGAAGCAGCAACCGATGCCGCCTTTCAGGCTGCCGCGCATACCGTTTCGCTGGATGTGGCCGACAACCGCGTGATCATCACCTCAATCGAGCCACGGGGATGTCAGGCCAATTGGGTCGATGGACGTTTGCACTTTGCCTATGGTGGGCAAGGCGTCTGGGCGATGCGGGGGCAGTTGGCGCAAAAGCTAAAACTGGAACCCGAGGCGATCCGTGTTACCACCCCCGATGTGGGCGGCGGGTTCGGCATGAAAGTCATGCCATATCCTGAGTATTTTTGCGTCTCAGTTGCTGCGATGAAACTCGGGCAGCCTGTTCATTGGATGTCTGACCGATCCGAGGCGATGCTGTCGGATCATCACGGTCGCGACCTGACCTCATTGGCTGAACTCGCCTTTGACGAGGACCTGAAAATCACGGCTTACCGGGTGCACAGCAAGGTAAATCTGGGTGCGTATAGCAGTCATTTCGGGCAAGCGATCCAGACCAGTCTTTTCAGCAAGGTGTTAATGGGGGTTTACGACGTTCAAACGACGTATCTGCGGGTTGAGGGGTTCTATACCAACACCACGCAAGTCGACGCCTATCGGGGGGCAGGGCGGCCCGAGGCAATCTATGTTCTGGAACGTGTCATGGATCGCGCCGCGCGCCAACTGGACGTCGATCCTTGGGATTTGCGCCGCAGGAATTTCATCCGGCCGGAAAACTTCCCCTACAAAACCGCGACCGGCGAAATCTATGACGTGGGTGATTTCGATATGGTCCTGTCCCGTGCATATGCCCAGACCCAAGGGTTCACGACGCGAAAAACTGCAGATGCGGAACGTGGTCTGATCCGGGGGCGCGGCTTGTGTTACTATATCGAAAGCATTTTGGGTGACCCTTCGGAAAACGCGAAAGTCGAGTTCTGCGAGGATGGCACGGTGAACCTTTATGTCGGCACCCAATCGAACGGGCAGGGGCATGAGACGGTCTATGCGCATTTCCTGTCAGACCAGACCGGAGTTCCGATGGACCAGATCAATGTGGTCCAGGGTGACAGCGATCAGTTGCCACATGGTGGCGGGACTGGCGGGTCACGTTCAGTCACGGTGCAAAGTACGGCCACGCTGGCGACAATTGACGTCATGATCGCCGCATTCACGCCGTATCTGGCGGATAAAATGGGAGAGGAGGAAAGTGATGTGCGTTTCGACCATGAAACCTTCCGCGCACCGGGATCAAACCTGACGCCGACGCTCACCGAGGCTGCGGAGATGGCCCGCGCCGATGGGCGCGCCGACCTGCTGAGCCATGAGGCCAGCGCCAATCTGGATGCGCGGAGTTATCCCAATGGCGCACATGTTGCCGAAATCGTGATCGATTCTTTCACAGGCGAAACATGGGTGGATCGTTATACTATCGTTGATGATTTTGGTAACCTTATCAATCCGATGCTGGCCGAGGGGCAAGTGCATGGCGGGGTGGTGCAGGGCATTGGTCAGGCGCTGACGGAACACGTTGTGCATGATGCGCAGGGGCAACTGCTCACGGCTTCGTTGATGGATTACGCCTTGCCCCGCGCGGCCGAGATACCCATGATTAAGTTTACCTCGGCGCCGGTTCCGTCAACTTCCAACCCGATGGGGATGAAAGGATGCGGAGAGGCCGGCACCGTCGGCGCGCTGGCCGCTGTGGCAAACGCGGTTCAGGATGCGCTCTGGGATTACGGGGTGCGGCAGGCGGATATGCCTTTCACACCTCATAAAGTATGGGAATTGCTGAACGATGGTTCTAACGCGGCTGAGTAAAAAGGTTCTGGGATGGCTCGGGCGGCCTTTACGGTCCGAGCACTCCGCCGAGGCGCTTCACCGCGAACCCGTCAGCCATGTGATTATCTTGGACGGCACCATGTCGACGCTTGAGCCGGGCTACGAAACCCATGCGGGCCAGACCCTGCGACTGTGCCGCGAAATGGGCAGCAAAGTGTCCGTCTTCTACGAATCCGGTGTACAGTGGGAAAGCTGGAAATCCTCGCTGGACGTGATGATGGGGCGCGGGATCAACCGCCAGATCCGCCGCGCATATGGCTATCTCGCCTCACGCTACAAACCCGGCGACCGTATCTATTTCATCGGCTATTCACGCGGCGCTTACGGTGTGCGCAGCCTTGCTGGCGTGATCGATATGATCGGTCTGCTCAAGGCTGAACATGCGACCGTTCGCAACATCAAGCAGGCCTATCGGCACTATGAATGCAATGCCAGCGGCTCGGCCGCGGCCGAATTCCGGCGGCAGTTCTGCCACGAGGATGTGGCGATCGAGATGGTCGGGGTTTGGGACACGGTCAAAGCGCTGGGCATGCGTCTGCCGCTGCTGTGGCGCTGGGCCGAGGAGCGTCACGCCTTTCACACTCACCAGCTTGGCCCGGCGACGCGCCACGGCTATCACGCCATGGCACTGGACGAGACCCGTGAGGTGTTCGAGCCGGTGTTGTGGAAATGTACCCCGGAATTCAAAGGTCATGTCGAACAGGTCTGGTTTCGCGGCACACATGGCGATGTCGGTGGCCAGTTGAACGGGTTCGAAGAGGCGCGTCCGCTGAGTAACATCTCTTTGGTCTGGATGCTGGATAAGGCAGAACTGCATGGTCTGCCGCTACCCGAAGGCTGGCGTGATCAGTTCCCGACGGATACCTCTGCCCGTTCTGTTGGAACTTGGCGTGGTTGGGGCAAGATTTTTCTGCTGCGGAAGCATCGGAAGGTGGGCCGCGACCGGTCAGAGAAGCTCCATGTCTCGGTCTCGCCGGATGAATTACCACGCTGGGTGCCGATGCCGGATTTGCCGTCGCACCCTGCGCAGTAGAACTTACTTTGGAACGCAGACGTTTCTGACCGGTTCGATCGGTGCATCCGGGCGTTCTACAAGATCGAAACGCCAATGTCTTGGAGACCAATTGTAAACCCTTTGATCGTCGGGATGATCTACGATCATCAAACCGTGAAAGTACCATTCAGACGTCGATTTGTACCCGGTTTTTGTTGTGTAGAATGAGAATCCACGTAGCCCGTGCAGGGCTTCTATCGGAGAATTCTCTGAATGTTCGGCGATGCAATAGGGTGAACCGTCCGTGATCAACCGTGCTTGCAACAAGAGCATCGGAATCGTCAGCAGGGACCAGAACGCGATCAGCGTTGAGATCGATATCCCGATTTTTGCAATCCATGATGGGTTTGGCTTCCCATCACGACCCGACCAAATGAGAAAACTCGATGCAATTGCGATCGTTAAGCTGATCCCATGTAATAGCTGAGTGTCCGAAGATAGGGCGAGCACACCGGATGCCAGTGTCAGCAGCAATCCAATCACAACTGACGAGATCGCCAGAAATACCGCTAGAGGACGCGGGATTGGACACAGTCCCAGCAAGGCAAGTCCGCCAATGCATATGGGTGTGGCGGGGATGAACCAAACGAGCAGAAACAAGCCTTGAATGAACAATAGCAGGGAATTTCTGTCCGTGTTTGGTTCGAACAATTGCGGATCTAACGGCTGCATATAGGCAGTAAAGATCAGCACAGCATAGGCGAAGAATAGGGCCTTGTATCTCAACCTTGGTTGAATAGCAGAATCTCTCGGGTTAAAAAATAACTGACCACGCGCCTTGCGATGGGTGGTCAGTTAAGAAATCAAGTTGTCAGTGCTACGCCGCAAATACCTGCGTTCACCACAAAGCACCTACCGCCGACGATCTCGACGCGAGCTCATTGGCTGGAACGCCACGCCAACATGCGCTTCGCAATAAGGTTTACCCGCTTCAACCGGCAGGCCGCAGAACCAGAAATCCTCGGTCGCGGGGTCGCCTACAGGCCATTTACAGGTCTTTTCGGTCAGTTCCATCAGCGTCAGCTTCTTGGCCTTTTTCTCGACCTCGTTGACCTTGGCCAATGCCTCGGGGCTGATTTCATTGGCAGATGGTTGTGGCGGCAGCGGTTGACCGGCCGGAATGATCTGGCGGCGGGCCGGAACAGCAGGCTTTACCTCAGCAGTAGGTGCCGGGGCCGGGCGCGCCGGTTCGGTTTTGGGCGCGGGCCTCGGCTTGGCCTCGGCCTTGGGCACGGGTGCCGGTTTTTCCTTGGGTTCGGATTTAGCCGGCGAGGCACCGGTTGCGCGATTTGACAGACCCAGACGGTGTACCTTGCCGATCACCGCGTTGCGGGTTACGCCACCCAGTTCTTTGGCGATCTGGCTGGCCGACTGGCCCTCGCCCCACATTTTCTTCAGCAGTTCTACGCGCTCGTCAGTCCAGGACATCATTTGCCTTTCAAAAGCGGAAAGCGGCCCCGGATTCGGGCCGCCTTGGGAATTCGTCTCAGCCCCCTATTCTAATCACTGCGGGCCGAGTTACAAGCGGTTCTCGAATCAGGATGAGGGCAGGTGATGCAGATTTCCGCAGATCAGAGCGAACGGCGTTTCGGAACAGTTAACTGGATGGGGCTTTACACGTTGGCCCAGCGTGAAACTCTGCGGTTTCTAGCGGTCTGGACTCAAACCCTGTTGGCGCCGCTTGTGACGGCAGGGCTGTTCCTGCTGATCTTCAATATCGCCATCGGTCCGGGGCGTCCGGATGTGATGGGGGTGCCGTTCCTGACCTTTCTGGCGCCGGGCATCATGATGATGACCGTGATCCAGAATGCGTTCGCCAACACCTCATCCTCGATGGTGATCGCCAAAGTGCAGGGAAACATCGTCGATACGTTGATGCCACCTTTGTCCCCGCTTGAGATACTGCTGGGCTATCTGGCAGGTGGGGTCGCGCGTGGTGTTCTGATCGCATGTGTGGTTGCAGTCGCACTTGCGCTGGTTTTGGGAATTTACCCGCAGAATCTGTTGTTTGCCATGATCTTCGTAGTGCTGGGCGGCGCATTCATGGGGGCCTTGGGCCTGTTCGCCGGGATTTTTGCCAACAAGTTTGATCAGATGGCGGCCATCACGAACTTCATCGTGACGCCATTGGCTTTCCTGTCGGGTACGTTTTATTCGGTCCAGGCGCTGCCTCCGGTTTTGAACCGCCTAAGTCACGTGAATCCAGTTTTCTATCTTATTGACGGCCTGCGGTACGGGATGATCGGTGTGTCCGACAGCTCACCTTGGTTGGGAATAGCAGTATGCACCGGTGCCACGCTGTTAGTCGGTGCGCTGACCTGGCAGATGCTGCGAACGGGGTATCGCCTTAAGGCTTAACTTGTCTCGGCCAGTGAACCGGGTTGAAAAGTCATTCTGGGCTTTCCCAATCGGGGGTGCAGGTTTGCGGCCACGGCCCAGGCCCCGAACAAGGCCAAGCCTCCGACTGCGAATACCCCGGCGACCGGTGAGATCAGAAGGACCAGTGATGCAACTCCGGGTGTCAGAATGCCGGAAACGTCGCGGTAACTGGAGTAGATCGCCGACATCTCAGTGCGTTCGGATGGTTTCACTGCCATGAGGAAAGGCAGACCGGCGCAAATGTCCAGAACGATAAGCCAGATGGACCCAAGAACCAACGCCGCAACCGCCGCGACCGGCCAACCCGCGATTGCCCCAGCGGTGACAAAGCAGGCTCCGCAGGCAGCAAAGCCAACGCGAACAGCCGTGCGAATCGAACGCCCCTGCACCCAGCGCAGAATAAGCGGAGCCGCGAACAGCATGGCATTGGTTGTGGACAGAAGGATACCGCCCAGTTGCTCACCCAGCCCGTTTTGAATGGCAAAGATGGGTAGGTACACCACGTAGATCCACCAGCCGCAGGATCGGATCATGGCAAAAAGATATCCCGCGACCAGACGGGGTTGCGCAAAGAAGCGCGGCAGAAAAGCCAGCGGGTTTTTCGCGGCGCCCCGCGCCTTGGTGATCAACTTTCCATTACCCAACCGCATGCGCCAGAACTGGATCAGCATGACCGCACCTGCCACCGCGCTGATGACAAACGGGGCAGGGGGCCATACCTCCAGCAATAAGACGCCGGCCATCGGGCCGCCTGCCCAGCCGAGGGCGCTGTAAAACATGCGGCTGGTCTCGCATTTGCCCAGCTCGATTTTGCTGATGTAATCTAGGACATAAGCATTGAAGCAAATGAACGTGACCACTGTCGCGACCGTGTTCAGGGCAAGCGCACCGACCACCGCCGCCGGGCTGCCCTCAATCGCCAGAAGGGCACCGCCGATGAACATGAGGCAACCGGCGGTGTACGCCCATCTGCGCGGTATGAAGCGGATCAGGAACGGCACCATCAGCCCCGCAATCAACGAGATAACGCCGACCAGAAAATACAGGAACGATACCGAAGACGCATCACCCAGCGCGCGATACATGGCCAGTGGAAAGACCGATATCAGAATGCCGCGGACAATCGCCTCGAACCCGGCAAGGATACCAAAGTCGCGGACTGACGGTGCTGGGGCATGGCGCACCCATTCGGGGATACGGCGTTCGTGCATGGGTAAACTCTCAAATCAACTGAGACCACATTGCGCCGGATAAATCCGCATTCTTCGGGGTTTGCGACATGCAGGTCGCCCCCGGGCCATGTCAGGAAAACTTTTTAGAGTTTCAGGCCTGCCGCGCCCGCGCTTCACGCCAGACAAGAATAAGTCCGCCAGTCAGAATTATGGCCGAGCCGATCATGCTGATCCCGTCCGGAATCACGCCGAATATCGCGAAATCGTAGAAAGCGGCAAAAATCAGCGTCGCATAGCTGATCGGGGCAACAAATGAGGCGTCCGCCCGCGCCATACCGTTCACAAAACACGCCTGTGCGCAGGCCATCAGCGCGCCAATACCCGCCAGCGCCGCCCATTGTTCTGAGGTGGGCATCTGAAAAACAAAGCTCACCGCGACAGAGGCAATCGTCAGGCCCATTGCGTTGTTGATTAGCAGGATCTGGATTGGGATTTCACGACCCGAGAGTTTCTTAATGAATATCAACTCCATCCCGATGACTGCGGCTGCGGTCAGTGCCAGAAGAGCGGCAGGTTGAAAGCTATCGGGTGTCGGGCGCAACAGTATCAACGCCCCAGCCAGCGCCACCGCTGCCGCCAGCCACCGCCAAGGGCCGACGCCTTCTTTCAGCAGCGGGATTGCCAACACCATTGCAAAGACCGGGTTCAGAAATGAAATCGCCGTCGCATCCGCGATCGGGATGAATGCGACCGAGGCGAACATCAGCGTAATGCCGACCCAGCCGAAACTTGTACGCCCAATATGCAGGCCCCAATGCGGACGCTGCAGGCGCGGCCGCATCACGCCGACGGCGGTGACGATCACGATAAAGGCAAACAGAAACCGCCCATGGCTGATCTGCATTGGATGCAGCGCGGGACCCAACGTGTCCGTTCCCAAGGCTTTGGCCAGCAGGGTGGTCCCGGCCAGCAACGCACTGGCGGCGGTGATCAGCACGGCCGCAAGAGGCGGATTGTGGGCTTTGGCGACAAACATATGTCAGCGGTGCGTCAGCGCATGTCAAATGGCAAGCGGCAAATGCGTCGCGCCAAGTATTTTCACTGGTTGTCAATTTCAGGGTTTTCAGGGGACGGTCGCACAGCTATACGGCTTTTCATGATCAAAAACGCACATATCCTGCGACTCCGACGCCGACGCTTCGCCGCGTAACCGGCCTCTTTGATCTATTTGCGCTGTTCAAATCGGCGCAATTTCCACCAAATCAGTTGACGAACACAGGCCGAGTGTATCACTCACAAGGCTCAAACTACCTGAAAAGGATGATCCCATGATCCCGTCCGTTCTGCCGACCTATAACCGCGCGCCCCTGACTTTCGTGAAGGGTGAAGGCGCCTGGCTGACCGAGGCGGATGGCCGACGTTTTCTGGACCTGGGCGCGGGGATCGCGGTGAATGCGCTGGGCCATGCCCACCCCGCACTGGTCAATGCCCTGACCGAACAGGCGCACGCGCTGTGGCATGTTTCAAACCTCTACCACATCCCGCAGCAGCAGGCGCTGGCCGACAAACTGGTCGAGCACACCTTTGCCGATACCGTGTTCTTCACAAACTCGGGCACTGAGTCTTGCGAACTGGCCGTGAAAATGGCCCGTAAGTACTTCTATGACAAGGATCAGCCTGAACGGGTCGAGATCATCACCTTTGATGGCTCGTTCCACGGCCGGTCGTCGGCTGGTATTGCCGCTGCCGGGTCTGAGAAGATGACCAAGGGCTTCGGTCCACTGCTGCCGGGCTTTGTTCATGTCACGTTTGGCGACCTCGATGGCGTCACCAATGCGATCACCGATAAAACCGCCGCGATCATGATCGAACCCGTGCAGGGCGAGGGCGGCATCCGTCCCGTCCCTGACGCGGAGCTCAAAGCCTTGCGCCAGATTTGCGATGACAACGGCCTGCTTTTGATCCTCGATGAGGTGCAATGTGGCGTAGGTCGTACCGGCAAGCTGTTCGCCCATGAATGGGCTGGAATTACCCCGGACATCATGATGGTCGCCAAAGGCATCGGCGGCGGCTTCCCTCTGGGTGCTGTTCTGGCCACGGAAGACGCCGCCAGCGGTATGACGGCAGGCACGCATGGCTCTACCTATGGTGGCAACCCGCTGGGCTGTGCCGTGGGTTGCGCCGTCATTGATCAGGTGGCAACGCCTGCATTCCTAGAGGGCGTCAACCGCAAGGCCGGGATGCTGCGCCAGAAGCTCGAAGGGCTAATCGCCGAGCACCCGGAGGTTTTCGAAGAAGTGCGCGGAACAGGACTGATGCTGGGCCTGAAGTGCAAAGCGCCCAATATCGACATGGTCAACGCCGGTTATGACAATGAGGTCATTACCGTCCCCGCTGCCGATAACGTGATCCGCCTGCTTCCGCCCCTGACATTGACAGAAGACGATATCGCACAAGCCCTGATCCGCCTCGACAAAGCCGCTGCGCAGGTCGAAGAGTCAATGGCCTCGGCCTAAGACACACCCGAATGAAAAGTGAACTGAAATGAACCATTTCCTCGATATCCATAAAACCGACGCGGGCGATCTGCGGACCATGATTGATCAGGCGGGCGCTATGAAACAGGCGCGCCTGGGTCGCCCAAAGGCAGCACTTGATGACGAACAGCCTCTGAAAGACCGTATGGTCGCGCTGATCTTCGAAAAACCGTCTACCAGAACGCGCGTGTCATTTGACGTAGGCGTGCGTCAGATGGGGGGGCAGACCATGGTGCTGTCGGGCAAAGACATGCAGTTGGGCCACGGTGAAACCATCGCTGACACCGCCCGCGTCCTGTCGCGCTATGTCGACATGATCATGATCCGGACCTTCGATGAGACCATTCTGACCGAGATGTCTGAATACTCGGACGTGCCAGTCATTAACGGCCTGACTGACCGCACCCATCCCTGCCAGATCATGGCGGATGTGCTGACGTTTGAGGAACACCGCGGTCCGATTGCGGGCAAGAAAGTAGTCTGGACCGGCGACGGCAACAATGTTTGCGCCTCGTTCCTACATGCTGCGGGTCAGTTCGGGTTTGATTTCACTTTCACCGGCCCGGCCCAGCTTGATCCGGAAGAAGAGTTTATGGGGCTTGCCCGTCAAAAGGGCTCGAAAATCGTGGTCGAACGAGACCCGTATAAAGCGGTTGAGGGTGCCGATCTGGTGGTCGCCGATACCTGGGTTTCAATGCACGATTCCCAGTCCGCCAAGGAACGTCGCCACAACATGCTGCGCCCCTATCAGGTCAACGCCGAGCTGATGTCACATGCAAAATCGGACGCGCTGTTCATGCACTGCTTGCCTGCCCACCGCGAAGAAGAAGCGACATCCGAAGTGATGGACGGCCCCAACTCGGTCATCTTCGATGAGGCCGAAAACCGCCTGCACGCGCAAAAGGCCGTGATGCGCTGGTGTCTGGGCGTCTGAACGGAGCCCACCATGCCTCATGTCACGCTGGAGTTTTCGCAAGGCATAGAGCAGGTCCATGATGTTCAGGCAATTTGCGATCAGCTATTTGCCTTGCTGGCTGAACATCGTGAATTCGACGCTGAAACGATAAAAATCCGCGCCATTCCGGTAGAATACTACCGTATCGGCACTGATCCCCAAAGCTTTGTCCATGCCACGCTTCTGCTGATGCAGGGTCGTGACGAGGCGACGCGCTCTGAGCTTAACGCCGACATTCTCAAGGTTTTGTCGGCGGCCTTGCCCGAGGTTGGCAGTATCACAGTGCAAGACGTTCAGATGAACCGCGCTTCCTACGCGAAACGGCTCGCCGGACCATAGCCAGTGTCGGGTTGGCACAGGCCCTGTGTTGTTCAGGTGGGTCGCCTGATATGCCAAATCCGCAATTTGGCGAGCGTCGCGACGCTCGCCAACACGACCAGACTGCACAATACCCACTTGGTCATGACCTCCATGGTACCTTCAATCATCAGGGCATGTACGACGCTGCCAATAATGGTGATAATCGCAAGGCTCGCATGACCCAACCTCCAGACACGAAACCTTAAGCCAAGGCGCTTGCGAAAAAGACCCAGAAACGCGGCTCCGAACGCGGCCCACATCGCAATCACACCCCAAGCCGAAAACGGTGTCGGTGAAACAAATAACAGAGCGTCAATAACGTCGGGCGGGCTGGTGACCCACAAACCACCGACATGGATCAGAATGGCTGCAACTAATGCCAGCCCACACCACCTATGCCAATGGCGGCTGGCAACCGGGGTCAGTCCCGGCAACAAACGGCCCGCAAGTAGCGGCTGCAACAACAGCAGACACATTGAAATAACACCGGCAAATCCGGCCGTGATGTAGATCGGTTCACGCCATGCCAGCAGAGGGCTGGCTGCGGCCGCGATAATCGGTACGGCCATGGCAAGGATCACAAAGGTCCAGATTACTAGGCTTCGACGCACTGTGGTTAGGCAGGCTGCAGAACGAAATGCGCGGCCAAGGTTTTGTCCTTGGAGCTACCCATGATTGGGCGCAGGAAAACCGTTTCGAATTCACCACTGTCATAAGCTAGATGGCCGTGTGGTTGGCCGAAGGCGGGTACGATCTGCGGCATCTCCAGTCGGAACTCACCATTGGCATCGGTCAGAGTTGCGCCGTGGCTCTGCGGGTCGCGTTCGTGGCCTTCCGTCGTATGCGCCCAGATCTGGATGCGTTGACCTGGCAGGGGGGCACCGTCACCGGCGCGTCGCACCGTGCCAGTCATCCAGAAGCCGCCGCCGCCAATCCGGTCAACGATGGGCGCGCCGGGACGGTAATTGTTGGACCCTCCGCGCATGGATGCGGTGGGGGCCACGCCACTTGCGCGCGCCGGCACCAAAAAACCTGTCGCACCCGTTGCCAGAACAGCCCCAGACGCCAAAACCAAAGAACGACGAGAGAACGTAAGACCAGGCATGCAAACCTCTCTTTTCAAGTGTTTCACCACGCCTCGACAATGCCGGGCATCCTTTCAGCGGAAAGATAGCACGATTGTTTCAGTTTCCGAGGGGTCGCGCGGCGGGGGTGACAAATTGTGAATTCCTTTGACCGTGCCCCCGCGCGAGTGCCATCCTGAAATCCGTCAGTTCGGGGAGTCCTGCACTATGATTGTCGAAGACGTTGTCTCAGACGAAGAAATCAAGGCGTTCAAGCGCGACGGTGCGGTTGTGCTGCGCTCCAGGTTCTCAGAGGATTGGCTGGCACTTTTGCGAGCCGGCATCGACGCGGATTTGGCCCGCCCAACCGATAATTTCACCCGCCATACCAAGGACCCTCGCGCACCTGCCTATTTCGAGGACTACTGGGCTTGGAATAAAATCCCGCAATTCACGCAATTCGTTCACAACTCACCTTGTGCTCCGCTTGCCGCACAGTTGCTGGGTGCACCATCGATCAATCTTGTCATGGACAACTGGTTCCTGCGTGAGGCTGGATCAACTTCGCGTCCACCGTTTCATCAGGACCTGTCCTATTTCGACTTTGAAGGAACGATGTGCGTCCTGTGGTTGCCGCTTGAGCCGGTTACCAAAGAAAACGGTATCGCCTTCGTCAAAGGCTCGCATCTGTGGGACAAGTTGTTCATGCGGGTCAGGTTCGCCGACGGGCATCCCAGCTACGAACCCACCGAGGTTGCAGGGTTGACCTATCACCCGCCGCCTGACGTCAATGCCGATCCGGGTGCATTCGATCTTTTGCAATGGGATATGAATCTGGGCGACTGCATCTTCTTCGACATGCGCACCTTGCACGGTGGGCTGTCATCAGTCATCCCAACGGAAACGGTACGCAGGTTTACGCTGCGGATGACCGCTCCGGATGGCAGGATCCGGTATCGGGGGGATTGGGCCAAGGATGAACGGGCGCAGTTCGAAGCCGAAGGATATCGCGAAGGTGATCGAATTGATGGGGCGTTTTTCCCGCAGCTTTGGCCGCGCGGGCTGGGTCTTGTCTGAATTAAGGACCGGGCTCGCACCAGTTCTGTGCATTCCTGCAAATTGAATGGCTGGTTTATCAATCCTACTCTGTATCAGTGAACTGAACGGACCGATCACAGGAGAGCAGTCATGAGTTGGAACCCCACCCAACACCCTGAGGATTCGCCTCTGGAAACGCTGATTATTCCCCGTGCCCGCGATTTGGGCGGGTTCGAAGTGCGGCGTGCGCTGCCTTCGGTCAAACGGCAACTGGTCGGCCCGTTCATCTTTTTCGATCAGATGGGACCCGCCGAGTTCATCACAGATGGTGGCATCGACGTGCGGCCGCACCCTCATATTGGCTTGGGTACGGTGACCTATCTGTATCAGGGTGAGTTCGAACATCGCGACAGTTTGGGCACCCATCAGATGATCTATCCCGGTGAGGTCAATTGGATGGTGGCTGGGCGCGGCGTGACCCATTCGGAACGCACCAGCGAAGAAACGCGCGGCAAGCGGCACAGCCTGTTTGGCATCCAGACCTGGATCGCGCTGCCCGAGGCGCATGAAGATATGCCTCCCGATTTCGAACACCACAAACAGGGCGCATTACCGCATATCCAAGACAACGGTGTCAGTGCCCGGTTGATCCTTGGTTCGGCATATGGCGAAACCAGCCCGGTGACGATGCTGTCGGATACCTTCTATCTAGACGTGCAGCTTGAACCCGGCGCCGCCTTTCCACTGCCCGACGATCATGAAGATCGTGGCGTCTACGTCACTCAGGGTTCGGTCGAGATTGCTGGTGACATGTTCGAGGAAGGTCGCATGATGGTGTTCCGCCCGGGCGACCACCTGTCGGTTAAGGCCGGTCCACTTGGCGCGCGATTGATGTTGTTGGGCGGTGCGACGTTAAACGAAGAACGGTACATTTGGTGGAACTTCGTGTCGTCGTCGAGGGAAAAGATTGAAAACGCGACGCGCGAATGGAAAGCCGCCGATTGGGCCAATGGTGCCTTCCATCTACCGCCCGGCGACGATCAGGAGTTTATTCCGATCTCAGAAGACTTGGAGCGCACTAAGCCAAGACGGGCGCGTTGACCAAGCGTCAGGGGGCCTTGTCCGAACCCGCGATACCGGCAATCCTCGTCTCAATGGGAGGGGCGCAATGAAGATCGTTATCGCAGGTGCCGGCAGCATTGGATGCTATTGCGGGGCTTTCCTGACTGATGCCGGACACTCGGTAACCCTGTTGGGCCGTCCTCGCATTCTGAACCCGATCCGCGAGAATGGCCTGACCGTTACCGATTTTTCCGGCCTGCATCTTTATGTGGCGGCCGAAAATCTAACGACGTCGGAAAACCCTGATTGCCTGATAGATGCTGAGTTGGTGATCGTTACTGTCAAAACGGCGGCCACGGCGGGTATGGCAGGTCAGATTGCGCAATTCGCGCCAACGTCTGCGCCGGTTCTGTCGTGGCAGAACGGAATGGAAAACGCCCGCGTTCTGCAGGCAGTATTGCCGGATCATGATGTTCGCGCAGGAATGGTGCCCTTCAATGTTGTGCCGCCCGAACCTGCTACTTTCCACCGCGCGACGTCCGGCGAAATCGTGATCCAATCCGGCCCGGGTGACTTGGGGCAGGCACTCAGTTCAACCAATCTGCCAGTGATCGAAAGTGACGAGATCGAAGCCGTGCAATGGGGCAAGCTGGTCATCAATCTGAACAATGCGCTGAATGCGTTGTCGGGGCTGACATTGAAGGATCAACTGCTGGACCGCAAATGGCGCTGTTTGATGGCCGATCAGATGTCCGAGGCTTTGGGCGTGCTAAAGGCCGCTGGTCATCCTGTCACGTCGACGACCCCGTTGCCTGCTTGGGTTACACCACATATCCTACGTCTTCCAACGCCATTGTTTTCCCGGATCGCCGCGCGGATGCTGACCATCGACCCCAGCGCGCGAACGTCGATGGCCTATGATCTCATGGCGGGGCGCGTTACGGAAATCGGCAGCCTGCAAGGCGAGATTGTCCGACTGGGTGCGCAACATGGGCGGCGTACGCCGATCTGCGCAAGGGTTCAGGAATTGATTGAACAGAAGCTGGACGAGAGCTTGTCACCCGATCAGATTATCCAGTGATCCGACCGCGTTCAGGTGAACGCAGTCAGGATCCAGAAGATCACCGCCGACATTGTCGCCGCCGCCGGGACCGTGATTACCCATGCGGCCACAATGGTCATGAAATGCGACCGCCGAACCAGTTTGCGCCGCCGCTGCTCTTCGCGAGCAATGCGCTGCTCGGGCGGACGGCGATCATTGCTTTTCTTGCGCCGGCGATCCTGATTCCATTCCCGGTAAAACCCAACGCCGAACACTGCGCCGACTGCAATGTGGGTCGAACTGACCGGTAGCCCAAGCCAACTTGCGACAATCACCGTGATGGCTGCCGACAAGGCGACGCAGAATGCGCGCATCGGATTTAGCTTAGTGATCTGGCTGCCCACCATCCGGATCAGTTTGGGGCCAAACAGGAACAGGCCAAACGAAATGCCAAAGGCTCCGATCACCATCACCCATGTCGGGATCGTGACTTTTGAGGCGAAATCACCGAACTCGGCGGCATGCACGATTGCCGCCAGTGGGCCAACTGCATTGGCAACGTCATTGGCGCCATGGGCGAAGCTCAGGAACCCGGCCGAGATCACCAGAGGCAATCCAAACAGTGTTTTCAGCGATTTGGTTCGGTTCTCAAGTCCTTCGGATTTGCGCCGAACCCATGGCACAGTCACGGCCCAGGCAAGAAAGCCTGAGGTCAGACCAATCAAAAGCGCAATTTCCAGATCGATTTTCACGATCCGCTTCAAGCCTTTCACCGACAAATAGGTGGCAAATGCACCAGCCATCACGGCCACAAGAATGGGTACCCAGCGGCGGGCCGCGGCGATCTTGTCGTCCTGATATTGAATTTTGGCCTTGATCAGCGCCAGAAATCCCGCAGCAATCGCGCCGCCCAAAACCGGAGAGATCACCCAGCTAGCTGCAATCGCGCTCATTGTGCCCCAGCTAACCGCGCTGAGACCCGCTGCAGCAATGCCAGCGCCCATCACACCGCCCACGACCGAGTGTGTGGTGGAAACAGGCGCGCCGACCCATGTGGCCAGATTGACCCACAGCGCTGATGAGATCAGCGCCGCCATCATCGCCCAGATAAAGACATTACTGTTCTGGACCGAAGCTGGGTCGATAATGCCCTTGGAGATGGTCGAGACGACGTCGCCGCCCGCCAGCAGAGCCCCCGCGCTTTCCGCGACGGCCGCGATGGCGATTGCCCCGCCCATGGTCAGTGCGTTCGCGCCAACCGCAGGGCCCATGTTGTTCGCAACGTCGTTGGCACCGATGTTGATTGCCATATAGGCCCCAAAACCGGCGGCCGCGATGACGATCAGCCCGCCATCGGCCCGACCGAACAGAATTGCCGCGATAAGCCCCGCCATGACAATGAATGCCAGCGCTATACCTGGTGCAAGAAGCGGTCGTGCCACGTGCACGTTTGCATGCTCAAGGCGCGAAATTCGGTGCAGATCGCTGTCCAGAGCCTGCCAGCGGTTTTTTTCGTTCGTGTTCGACATCGGTTTTCTGTGGGTGATACGGTTTAACCGGCGCGGTTAACGGTTGCCCGGTCACGTTGCAACCGGCCTCACAGAAGTTTGTTGCGAAAGCGTTACATTTGACGCAGCATTTCGCGCAGTTCTGGCTCTTGCACCAGCTCTGCGGCCTCATGCGGCGAAAACCAGCACCGTTCACGCTCGCTGACTTCGGGGAATTCCTCGGCCAGATCTTTGACATCTATGCGATACACATTGGTGCGTACGGGCTGGGCTGTGCCGTCATCCAGGATCTTGTCATAGGTGAAATGTCCGACGGCCTTGCGGCCAAGGTGTTTCACTTTCACCCCGGCTTCTTCCCATGCTTCTTCTTTGGCAGTCTCGGCCCCGTCCATGCCGTCAATCGGCCATCCCTTTGGGATGACCCAACGGCCTGTGCCACGGCTGGTGATCAACAGGACTTGCTTGTCGTCGCCGGTCCCGCGTACGCACAAGGCTGCAAACTGGACCCTGTGAGGGCGCTGGAAGAAGGGTTTGCCAACTTCTTCCCAGATATTGTTCAGCCAAGATGCCATCGATTAAGTGCCAGTACTTTTCTTAGGTTCAAGGAAAAGTGACATAACAACTATAAACCGAGGCTTCAATGCATCTATTGAACGAACGCATTTTCTGAAGCAAACGAACGTCAGGTCCGCCGCTTGGCCCGCAAGGTTGGATCGGCCTGGGTCGGATCCTCGGGCCAGGGGTGTTTTGGATATTGCGCCCGCATGTCCTTGCGCACATCCGCGTAAGATCCGGCCCAAAATCCGGGCAGATCGCGCGTGATCTGGATTGGTCGCCGCGCAGGGGACAGCAGAGTGATCTTGAGCGACTCGCCCCCGATAACCGGATGCCGGGTGACACCGAACAGTTCCTGCAGGCGGACCGAAATCTCGGGCACCGCTCCGCCATAATCAATCGGCACCTTGCGGCCCAGCGGTGTTTCAAACGATCCCGGCGCGCGACGGTCCAATTCCTGCGTTTGGGCCCAATCCAGCCGGGCACGCAGGGCAGGCAGCAGGTCAAACTTTTTCCAGTCGTCTGCACTGCGCTGACCTGACAATATGGGCAGCAGCCAGTCGTCCAGCGTTTCCATTAACCCATCCATTGAAAAGTCCGGCAGGTCGATCCCTTCGGCGCGCACCAATTCCACCCGCGCGGCCAATCGCGCAGAGGCGCCTTCCAGTCGTAACCCCAGATCACGCACTCCGTCCAGCATGGCGCGGGCGATGGCCTCGTCCGGCGCGTCCTTCCAGATACGGTCATCCAGAGTGATCGCGCCAAGGCGTTCCTGCGTGCGCGCAATGACCCGGCGTTCGCGTTTCGACCACGCGCAGCTGTCTACCCATTCGATCTGATCCGCGAACAGGTCCCGGATTTCACGCTCTGAGATTTGTGCGGCCATGCGCACCTTGGCCTCGCGCGGGTTTCCGTCCGTATCTGTCACCACAAGATAGGGCGCGGCCGCCAATGTGTCACCGTTGTCCAGCACGACGCCCTTGCCGCCGGACAGAACGTAACGTGGCACATCGCCTTTGCGACGTTGTCCAATTCGGTCGGGATAGGCCAAGGCGGCCATCGCGGCAGGGCTCAGGTCTGTCTCGTTGCTTCGTGTTTTCAGCCGCTTGCTCTCGGCTCTGATCCGTTCCAGCGCGCCCATGTTGATCTGCCACACCCGGTTGCGTTGAAAGGCGCGGGTATCGCGCAATGCCTCGAGTCGCAGCAGCAGATCTACCGGGGCACCTTTCAGTGGATCGCGTTCTGCCATCAGCGCTGCCAGCGGAGCGGCGCTTGTCCCGGCCGTCACCAGCATATGCCCCAGCCGAGGATGCAGGGGCAGGGCAGCCAAGGCCCGTCCGTGGTCGGTGATCCGCCCTTTGACATCCAACGCACCCAGCATGTTCAGCAATGTGCGGGCCTCGGCCATCGTTCCTTCGGGTGGTGGTGTCAAAAAGGCCAGGTCATCCGGTTCGGCCCCCCAAAGTGCCAGTTCCAGCGCAAGGCCCGTCAGGTCGGCGGCTTCGATTTCGGCAGGGGGGTAGGCGGCCAGCGCGCCTTCTTCCCCCTTGGACCACAGCCGGTAACACACGCCCTCGGCCACGCGCCCTGCACGACCTGCGCGTTGGGTTGCTTCGGCCCGCGTCACCCGTTCCATGACCAGACGCGACATGCCAGAACCCGGATCGAACCGCGCCCGGCGCGCCTGGCCCATGTCCACGACCACACGAATGTCGGGAATGGTCAGCGAGGTCTCGGCGATTGAGGTCGCAAGAACCACCTTTCGCCCAGTTTCTGCCGGGGCAATCGCCGCACGTTGGGCGGCAAAGGGCATTGCGCCGAACAGAGGTTTAATTGCGCAATCGCCAGGCAATCGTTTGGATAATGCGGCTTCGGCTCTGCGAATTTCGCCCTCGCCGGGCAGAAACACGAGCATGCCGCCCTCGGTTTCATGCTCGGCCTGGACGACCAGATCAATCAGAGCATCCAACCGTCTTGCCTGCGCGCCCAATGGCCGGTCCAGCCAACGGGATTCAACCGAGTAACTGCGTCCTTCGGATGTCACCACCGGCGCGTCCATCAGTTGGCCGACGGGTTCGGCGTCCAGGGTTGCGGACATCGCCAGCAGGATCAGGTCGTCGCGTAGTGCGCCCGTAACCTCAAGGCACAGGGCAAGTCCCAGGTCCGCGTTCAAAGATCGTTCGTGGAACTCGTCAAAAATCACCGCGCCGACGCCTGGCAGATCCGGTTCAGATTGCAGCATTCGGGTCAGAATGCCTTCGGTCACCACTTCGATGCGGGTTGTCTTTGAGGTTTTCGCATCGCCGCGCACGCGGTAACCGACGGTTTCACCCGCACGTTGCCCCAAAGTTTCCGCCATCCGCTCTGCCGCGGCCCGCGCAGCAAGCCTGCGGGGTTCGAGCATAATGATCTTGCCATTGCACAACCCGGCCTCAAGCATCGCCAGAGGTACCCGCGTTGTCTTGCCCGCGCCCGGAGGGGCTTGCAAAACGGCCCGGCCATTGGCCTTCAGGGCGTTAAGCAATTCGGGGATGGCGTCATCGATGGGCAGGCGTGTTGTCATTGGCGCTTTATCAGCCAACCACGGCGCAACGTCCAGTTCCGCTGTTTCCCAATGACGATGATCGCGCCGCTGCGGCATAGAGCCAGCGGCGGTCCGGTCAAAGAGGATCAACAGCAACACATAGGTGCAAAATGCAGGTTTTAGGCAGGTTTCCTGCGCGGTCCGGTCTGGACAAACCACCCGTTGGGGCGGCAAGTAGTCGTGCCGCAAAAGATCGGGGTCGGAATGGATATGGACAGCCTAGGTGATAAGATTTTGAACGGAGACCGGCGTGCGCTGGCCCGGGCAATCACTCTGGTCGAAAGTGGTCGCGCGGATCATCGGGCACAGGCGTCTGAATTGCTGGCGCATGTGGCCAAAGCCGGGCGGCAATCCCTGCGCGTTGGGTTGTCCGGTACTCCGGGGGTGGGCAAATCCACCTTTATCGAAAGCTTTGGCATGATGCTGATCGAGCAGGGCCTCCGCGTTGCGGTCCTGGCTGTCGACCCCAGTTCGACCCGTTCAGGTGGTTCTATTCTGGGTGACAAAACCCGGATGGAGCGGTTGAGTCGTGAGAAGAACGCCTTTATCCGTCCGTCCCCCAGCCAATCCCATTTGGGCGGCGTGGCCCGCCGCACCCGCGAGGCGATTGCCCTGTGCGAGGCGGCAGGGTTCGACGTGGTGCTGATTGAAACTGTAGGAGTCGGGCAGTCCGAGACCGTCGTTTCCGAAATGTCGGATCTGTTCCTTCTGTTGCTTGCGCCTGCGGGCGGGGATGAGTTGCAGGGGGTTAAACGCGGAATCATGGAAATGGCCGACATGATCCTTGTGAACAAGGCGGATGGAGATCTGAAAGCCACGGCCACCCGCACCTGTGCTGACTACGCGGGGGCTTTGCGCCTGCTGCGAAAACGCCCGCAGGACCCCGAGGGTTTTCCCAAGGCGATGACTGTTTCCGCGGTCGAGGAACATGGGCTTGACCAAGCCTGGGACGAAATGACCACTCTGTCAGGCTGGCGGCGTGAAAACGGCCATTGGGATGGCAACCGCGCGGCGCAGGCGCGGTTCTGGTTCGATCAAGAAGTGCGATACGCGCTGCTATCTCGGTTGGATACGCCGACCGCCCGCGCAGAAATGGATCGCCTTGGATCCGATGTTGGCGCAGGCAATCTTAGCCCGACGGCGGCTGCGGAACGAATGCTTAGTATCCTAGCAACACACTAGACGCCTTTTAGCGTCAGAGGTGGAGGGTGCGCCAAAATCATGTATTATGGGCAAAGATACAATTTTTGATTGTGCTGCTTCGAGGGGAAGTCGATAGTCTCGATGGTGCGCAAGTCAACAAATGAACGCGTCGGAGATAGCCGTGCATGCCCAATATCCGTGGGACAAATGGTGACGACGATATCGAAGTCACCGGCGACGAAGGTACGCTGAACGGTACGCCCCAGGGCACGCCCATTGATGATATTCGCGCCCGTGGCGGTGACGATGAGATCACGATTGTAAGCAGTACTATTTCCGGGAGTGTACGCGGCAACGCCGGAAACGATGAAATCACCGTGTTCAACGCCCAGATCGATGGGCAGATCAATGCGGGTCGCGATGCGGATACCGTCACGGTTTTTGACGTAGGCGTCGGCAATATCCGTTTGGGGCAGGGCAATGACACCCTGAACTTTATCCGAACCCAAGTCACCGGGGATGTTCAGGGCGGCGGCGGGCAGGACGCGCTGAACCTTCCGGTGGGCACAGTTGTAACCGACGCAAATTTCGGAACGTTCACCGTTGTTGTCGGGCAATCCTATTCGCTTTCCAGCGGCAGCTTCGAATTGCCCTCAGGGATCGTGGTCAACTATAGCGGGTTTGAATCCGGCACAGGGTTTTTGTGCTTTACCCGCGATACAGTAATTCAGGCACAACGTGGTCCGGTCCTTATTCAGGATCTCCGACAGGGGGATATGATCCCAACGCGGGGCAACGGGATGCAACCGATCCGCTGGATCGGGCGCCGTAAATTTGACTCGGTGGCATTGGCGGGCGACCCGAAACGTCGCCCCGTCCGCATATTGGCAGGCGCCTTGGGCAATGGGTTGCCCAAACGGGATCTGTTGGTATCACGGCAGCACAGAATGCTGGTGCAGTCGAAAATCGCAGAACGAATGTTTGGCGAGCCCGAAGTTCTGATTCCGGCGATAAAACTGACCGCGCTGCCAGGGATATTCGTTGATGCTACGGTGGACAGCGTCGAATATTACCACCTGCTTTTTGACCGTCACGAGGTTATCTTTGCCGAAAACGCCCCAAGCGAAAGCCTGTTTACCGGGCCTGAGGCGCTCATGACCCTTAGCCTGGAAGCCCGACGTGAAATATTCGATATCTTTCCGGAATTGGCGGATGTGAACCACAATCCCAACCCGGCCCGGTACATCCCTAAAGGCCCCCAACAAGCGCGCCTCGTGGCTCGGCACCTAAAGAATGAAAAACCACTGCTGCAGGGCTATAACGTATAGGGGAACGCCCCTCGGATGTTTAAATCCCCAAAAAAGCAGTTATGTAGAACCCGCCCTGAATACGTGATTGAATGAAATAGCCCGATCAGGCAGGCGATACTGGTCAAAAAAAGCGCAGTTGAAGAATGTAGCAATGTCGGATTTTTGATGGAAGTCGAATGCGTGCCACGCTTTTCAATCCAGGTCAGCCTCGCTTGTATTTCACCTTTCGCCACCGGGTGTCTGATCCGGGGCGGTTTCCGGAACCGCGGCCAGCGGCAACCTTCATACAGGCGGGATATGCGCATTTGCATGTGCAGGCTCGGCTGAATGATTGGTATGTAAACTCTGAAACACCTGAACTTGAGGCCTGCCTGTCGCGGCTGACCCAGGGAATGGAACACGTCGCGGCGATGGGCTTTTTAATGCGTGGTTACGCCGGTCTCCGCTTGGCGCGAGAGCTAAACTTGAAATATCTTCTTGCTGTTTCACCGCAGTTCTCAATTTCTGAACATCACGTGCCATTTGACCCGCGTTTCAAAAAGTGGGCGACAGACTTCGATCCTGATCTTGGGGCGCTGCCGAGTCGCTCTTATCCTGTGCGCGGCCTCATTCTGATTGATCCGTTCAACCGTGCCGATTTATTGAATGCCCGCATGGTCCAAGACGCCTTTCCCACAATGAATATCGTAAGGCTTTGCTTCACTGGTCATCCTGCGACAAAAGTTATAAGGCAAACCGGTGGATATGGCAGGCTACAGAAAATGCTGCTTCGTCAGCGGTTGTCACCGGAAAGAATGGTCCGTGTGCATCGTGCTGCGCGACTAAAAAGCCCCCGGTACTGGGCGCGTCTGGCGGCCGCAGCGGCAAAAACAGGTCGTCCTGAATTGGAAAATCACGCCCTGAAACGGCTGGGAGAATTAAATGAAAACTTGGTGCTGTGAATCCTTGGCATATGGCTTGACCCCGTCTGTGATTCCCACTACATGCATCCAACCAGTTTTCGGGCGCGACTTCGGGTTGTGCCCCTTGTGATTTGGCCGAGGGTGTAATGCCTGGCCTCCAGAAACAAAGGAAGAAACCATGTCGCGCCGTTGCGAACTGACCGGAAAAGGCCCGATGACTGGCAACAATGTCAGCCATGCCAAAAACAGAACTCGTCGTCGTTTTCTGCCCAACCTGAACGACGTTACGCTGCAGTCGGAAACGCTGGGCCGTGGCGTCAAGCTGCGCATCTCGGCGGCTGCCCTGCGTTCGGTGGACCACCGTGGTGGTCTGGACGCGTTCCTGGCGAAAGCCAAGGACGATGAGCTGTCCAACAACGCATTGAAAGTGAAAAAGGAAATCGCCAAGGCGCAAGCTTCGGCCTAAGACCTTTTTCCTGCGAGAATTCAGGCCCTGTACCTTTTGGTGCAGGGTTTTTTCGTCTTGCGCAGAGTGCTGTTCTCAATTTGGAATAAAATTTCCGCGTTGGGTGAAATTGTTCACATACCGTTTGCTCTACCCGTATTATGTTTAGGCATATTCATCTGGCGGAGTTCAACCTCATGTCGTTCAAATCATTACCTTCTTTCTCCCTACTGGCCGACTTTTTCGGCAAAACGTTTGGGGCATGTCTGCGGATGCAGCGTCGGGTGAATCGGCTGCATACGAGCCTGACAAAAGGGTCCGTCAAGCGCCCGGAACCGGATCGCTGACATTGTCCTCCCGGCCCTGGGCTTCAAGCGTGTCTGATTGCGCTTGAAGCCCGTTTTGTCTCTGGCCTATATCGGGGACAGGATGAAACCCGTTCTGAACAAAGTTCTGCCGTTTGTGCTGTCGCTGCTGGTCGTTTTGACCGGGCAGGGCGTTGCTGCATCGCGCGGTGTGGACCGGGCGGTGGGGCATATGGTGCTGTGTACCGGATCTGGTCCGGTCGTGGTCTATATGGATGCCGAAGGGCAGCCGACAAAGGCCCCGCACTTCTGTCCGGATTATGCGTTGAACCTGTTGGGCGCGGTGAGCATTGACGAACCGTCCCTGCCAGTTGCCCCGGACACCGATCGACCCATGCCATCGCGTATCGCGGAGAATCTGATCGCTCTGCCTATACCGTTTCAGCCAGCCCGGGCACCTCCTGCAAGTGTTTGATTCATTAACAATTCTTATCAAACACCAAACTACAGGAGAGGCGCTATGTCCCTCACATCCAGACTGCTGACCACCCTTGCCGCCGCAACTATTGCTACGGCTGCTTTTGCGCAGGACACGATCACCGTCGATGACGCTTATGCCCGATCATCGGGTAAAACGGCCAAAGCTGGCGCGGCCTTCATGATGATCCAGAACACCGGCGCGACCGATGACCGTTTGATCGGCGTGGAATCCGACGCTGCGGCTCGGGTCGAGCTGCACACCCATATTGTCGACGAAAATGGCGTTGCCAAAATGACCCATGTCGAAGAGGGCATTGCCATCCCGGCGGGTGAAACGCACATGCTGAAGCGCGGTGGCGACCACGTGATGTTCATGGGCCTGACAGCCCCGTTTGAGCAGGATGCAATGGTTCCCGTTACGCTGATCTTCGAGACAGCAGGCGAAGTCGAGATCGAAATTCCGGTGGATTTGGAGCGTAAGGACACCGGCGGTCACGGTTCGCATTCGAACTAGAGCTGCGCCTGAATTCGGGCCGCGCTGCGACCGTCATCTATGCGTCAGGCCGGGATATTCCCGGCCTGTTGTCGTTGTGGAAAAGGCTCAGCGGTTGACCACCCGCATCGCCACGCGGTCATGGGCGCGTTTGAAGCGCATGGCCAGCCAGAGCATTACTGCGGCAAAGGCCAGCGCCGAGAAAGCAATCGCCCAGCCGAGCGCCACCATGCCGCTGCCCGGCCAGAACAACAAAACAAGGCCGATCAACAGCGCGACAATGCCGGAGTTGCGCATGGTGGATGCGTCCGGATGTGCATCGGGCAATTGCCGCCACGCCATCAGCGAGCCTATCCCGACAATCAAAGCCCAGGCTCCCAGCAGGAAGAACGCGAGGCGCGCGACGCCTTCCGGCCAGATCAGCAGGATCAGTCCGATCAGAAGCGCCCCGATGCCGAAACCGCCAATCAGGCCACGTCGACCAAACCCCAGCAGCGTCAGGCCACCATCGAGGACCAGCAGCAGGCCCACCAGACGGATCAGCAAAGAGATGCTGCCCGTCGGCCAGAATAGCGCTGCGATCCCGAGCGCACCGGCCAGGAGTCCGCGCAGCAAGAATGTCCACCACAGGTCCGTTAGCTGATCACCAAGGGCGCCACGCGTGTCGAGGCTGTCATCATCAAGGATTTCACCTTGTTGGTTTTTTGGGTCTGTCATGGGGACCTCTCGGGTTGTTAGGGCACTAGTATAGCAAGGAAATTCGCCTCTTGTCTGCGGGTTTCGCCCTATTGCGATTTTAGGATCTGATCGACCCAGCGCGGAATGGTTTCTGTTGCGGGGCCCAGTATGACATCGTCGAAACTGGATGCGCCGGTCGACGGCTCGAGGTTCAGTTCGACAGTTCTTGCCCCGGACATCATGGCCTCGTGCACGAAGGCCGCGGCGGGATAGACCTGACCCGAAGTGCCAATGGCGGCGAAGATACTTGCGCCTGCCAGATGATCATAGATGGCGTCCATGTGATAAGGCATCTCACCAAACCACACCACATCCGGGCGCGCGGTGGGGGCTGCGCAGGCAGGGCAGGGCTCGCCCACGGCCATCTCGAGCGGTGCCGCCCAGCGGTGGCCACAGGCCGCGCAAAGCGCCCCGGCCAGCGTTCCGTGCATGTGGATCACGCCTTGCGCGCCACCGGCCTCGTGCAGGCTGTCGACGTTTTGTGTGACGATCACAACCTCGCCGGGCCAGTCCCGCTGTAGTCGGGCAAGTGCATCGTGGGCCGCGTTAGGTTGCGCTTCGGCGGCCTGTACGCGGCGGGCATTATAAAACCCGTGCACCAGCGCGGGATCACGCGCGAACCCCTCGGGCGTGGCGACGTCCTCAATTCGATGCTGCGCCCACAGGCCGCCCTCGTCACGAAACGTACCCAACCCGCTTTCCGCGGAAATACCGGCCCCTGTCAGAATGACGATCTTTTCCATCTTGGCCGTTCGCGTTACACCGTTGTTCATGACCCACCGTATCTTGTTCGTCTGTCTGGGCAATATCTGCCGTTCTCCCGCCGCCGAAGGTGTCTTTCGCACCCGCGCGCCGCATCATACTACCGATAGTGCGGGGACGTCGGGCTGGCACATCGGTGACCCTCCTTATGGGCCGATGCAAAAGGCAGCTCAGTCGCGCGGCATTAAACTGGATGATTTACGGGCGCGGCAATTCACGGCCAGGGATTTCGACAGGTTCGATCTGATCATAGGGATGGATGCCGACAACATCGCGAACATCGAGGCACTGCGGCCAGCCGGGAACGAAACCCCAGTGCGTCTGTTGACGGATTTTGCGCCACATATCGGCACAGACCACGTCCCGGACCCATACTATACACGTGACTTCGATGGAGCATTGGATCTAATCGAGGCAGCGGTCGAAGGTCTCGACGCGCATCTGCGCAGCTAGCTCATCAGCTTTAGGCGAGTGTTCAACCACGGCAATTGTGCAAGGGCAGGGTCAACAATCTGGCTTCCCATTAGGCGGCGCATCATGCCTGCGACCTCTTGCGGAACCTGACCCGACCAGTCGGTGCGAGTGAACAAGGAAATCGTCCGCGAAACGTCTCCGATCGGGGCGGGGTGCGCCTCAAGACCGTCATGGAATCTCGCCGCCCGCATATAGCCCAGCGGCGTCGTAATCGCCCAGCCGAGGCCGCGCGCGACCATCGCCATCAGCGCCAGATGAGAACCGATTTCGAACCGTTCTTCAAATTCCAGCTGCTGGCGCGCCAGATGGGCCTCAATCTGGCGGCTGATCAACTGCTCGCGGGCATAGCGCAGGAAGGGCAGATCCTGCATGGCGTTTTCGGCCCCTTTGGGCGTCACCAGAATGAAGGGATCGCGAACCAATGGGTATTCGACCACGCCTTCCAGCACCTCGCCGCTATGGGCTGACACCACAAGCTGCAGGCGCTGCGCCTCAAGTTCTTCGAACAGGTCGAGGCTAGGCAGTGTGATCAGTTTGAACTTTGACCGCGTCAGACTTTCGGCCAACAGAGTGGCCAGTCGCGGGGTCAGGTCATTGTCGAAATCGTCAATCAGGCCGATGGACAGGGTTGCAAGGTGACCCAAATCCATCACGGTCAGCTCGCTTTGGGCGATTTGCAACTCGGCCAGAACCGCCTGCGCGCGGGCCAGAAAGCTGCGCCCGGCCTGGGTCAGGCGCATCGGGCGCCGTGTGTGATCCACCAGATCGGTGCCCACTGCGTTTTCCAGATTGCGCAATTGCTGGGACACCGACGGCTGGCTGAGCCCCGTGATTTCGGCAGCCTGCGCCACCGATCCCGTCCGCGCCAGCGCCTCGAATACTTCGAGGCCGCGCAGGGTCAGCCCTTTCATAACCATCAGATATCCCTTTCGCTGCGCCTTTCTGGGGCGCAGTTCAGGTCAGGTCAAGGATTGATCAGCCTAGTTGCAGATCGCCTGCGCCATCTGACCGAAGTTCCGATACCGGTCCCACAGCGCATCGTCGCGCTGGGTCTTCGACATCTTGAGCTCTTGCGCCTGATGCGGGTCGCGGAACCACTTGGCAACGGTCTTCTGATCGCTGCGGGTCAGCGCCTGATTGGCCACCCGCTGAATGCAATTGCAGCGATCTCGCGTCGCCGCTGAGCGATCCGACGCCAAACAGGCGCGTTTGATCTGTGCTGCGTCCACTACCGGAGCCACCGCTGTCAGCGACGTGGCACAGAATGCGATTAAGAGGAACTTTTTCATGCTCATGCCTCATGTTTGCCTGCCCGGAGGGGTCTTATGCCCCTCTCGGTCTTCGCAGGAGTATGAATCAAACGGGGAAAGGGATCAATCAAACGTTGAGAAAAAGTGATTGCACGGTTTGCGAATGTCGCGTTGTCTAACCCGACTTTGCTTAGAAACCCCTCATGAGACCACTATGCTTAAGAAATACGGACGCACATTTCACTTGCCGCAATCTCCTGGCGCCACGAGTGATGACAAAATCATGTCTAGCGTTGCCGTGTTAGAGATGGCTGACGAAGTGGTGTTCACTGAAAAGATGGACGGTGAGAATACCACGATCCATAGCCTAGGCTGTCACCCCCGCAGCCTCGACGCGAGATATCATCCGTCGCGAGATTGGATGAAGGCATTTGCAGCCGGTATAGCGCCTCTACTTGCCGAGGGTGAACGAATTGTGGGCGAGTATTTGTTCGCGCGTCATTCCATCACTTATTCAGAGCTGCCGACATATTTTCTGGGATTTGCTTGGATCAAGGCTGAGGAAGTTCAACCTTGAGACGCGACGCTTTCGCGCTTTGTCGAACTTGGGGTCACAGCGGTTCCTGAACTTTATCGCGGGCGGTTTTCGGCACAGATCGCAAAGGATGTAATTGCGGGTCTCGATCTCGAAAAACAAGAGGGGTTTGTCGTTCGCACCACTGGGGCCTTCAAGGAAGAAGACATGCCCATACACCTTGCTAAATACGTACGTGAGGGCCATGTGCAAAGCGAGACGCATTGGATGAATGCAGCGCTGGTCAAAAACGGTTTGGTCTGACTGGGCCGAGAGCTTGGGAACAAAGGGTTTCCCCGCATGTCGTCCCACCTTGACCACAGCCCAATTCCGACGCATATCCCCAACCCATGACAGACCTCGCTCATATCCGCAATTTCTCCATCGTCGCGCATATCGACCATGGCAAATCCACCCTTGCTGACCGGCTCATCCAAGAGACCGGAACGGTCAAGGATCGTGACATGAAGGAACAGCTGCTCGACAGCATGGATATCGAGCGCGAGCGCGGCATCACCATCAAGGCCAACACCGTCCGCATCGACTATACCGCCGACAATGGCGAGCAATACGTGCTAAACCTGATCGACACACCCGGCCACGTGGACTTTGCCTATGAGGTCTCGCGGTCCATGCGCGCGGTCGAAGGATCGCTGCTGGTTGTGGACTCGACCCAAGGGGTCGAGGCGCAGACGTTGGCGAATGTGTACCAAGCCATCGATGCAGATCATGAGATCGTGCCGGTACTCAACAAGATCGACCTGCCTGCGTCCGACTGTGACCGCGTGGCCGAACAGATCGAGGATGTGATCGGCATCGACGCGTCCGAGGCGATTCAGGTTTCGGCCAAGACCGGGCAGGGCATCCACGAAACGCTGGAATCTATCGTCACCCACTTGCCTGCACCGCAGGGCAATCTGGACGCGCCGCTCAAGGCCATGCTGGTCGACAGTTGGTATGACGCCTATCTCGGCGTCATCGTTCTGGTCCGCATTATGGACGGCACGCTGAAAAAGGGCATGCGGGTCAAGTTCATGTCGAACAACACCCTGCACCATGTGGACCGCGTTGGCGTGTTCCGCCCTGAGATGGAGATGGTCGACAGCCTCGGCCCCGGTGAGATCGGCTTTCTCACCGCATCAATCAAACAGGTCCGCGACACTCGCGTTGGCGACACCATCACGAATGACCGCAACGGGACCGAAGAGGCTCTGACAGGCTTCAAACCCGCGCAGCCGGTGGTCTTCTGTGGCCTCTTCCCCGTCGACAGTTCCGAATTCGAAGACCTGCGCGATGCGATCGACAAACTGGCACTGAATGACGCCAGCTTCAGCTTTGAAATGGAAACCTCGGCGGCACTTGGCTTTGGCTTCCGCTGCGGCTTCCTTGGCCTGCTACACCTTGAGGTCATCCGCGACCGCATCGAACGCGAATATGATATCGAACTCATCACTACCGCGCCGTCGGTGATCTATCACGTCTACATGAAAGACGGCGAGATGATCGAGCTGCACAACCCCGCCGACATGCCCGACCCGTCCAAGGTCGACCATATCGAGGAGCCGCGCATCAAGGCGACCATCTTGGTTCCCGATGAATTCCTCGGCGACGTGCTGAAACTCTGCCAGGACCGTCGCGGCATCCAGATGGACCTGACCTATGCGGGCAGCCGCGCCATGGTCGTCTATGACCTGCCGCTGAACGAGGTCGTCTTTGACTTTTACGACCGCCTGAAATCGGTGACCAAAGGCTATGCCTCGTTCGATTATCAGATGACCGGCTATACCGAGGACAATCTGGTCAAGATGTCGGTGCTGGTGAATGACGAGCCGGTTGATGCGTTGTCAACCATGGTTCACCGCGACCGGGCTGAGATGCGGGGCCGTGCGATGTGCGAAAAGCTCAAAGACCTGATCCCGCGCCACATGTTCAAAATCCCGATCCAGGCCGCCATCGGAGGTAAGGTCATCGCGCGCGAGACCCTCTCGGCCCTGCGCAAGGACGTGACCGCCAAATGCTACGGCGGCGACGCCACGCGGAAACGCAAACTGCTGGACAAGCAGAAAGCGGGTAAGAAGAAGATGCGTCAGTTCGGGAAGGTCGATATCCCGCAGGAGGCGTTTATTAGCGCCTTAAAAATGGACAGCTAAAAGCTGGCCATTTTTACGGCGGGTGGGCGAAAGCGGTTGGCGTAGCCAACCGCGTGCCCACACCTTGAGGTAGGGAGAGCGACCTTGGCCGCTCACCCCATTACTTTTCCTTCCGAACGCCTTTGAAGGGCTTCTTGCTGGAAGTCTTGACGTCCATGAAGCGTCCGGTTTCGGTGTCACGCTTCACATAGTGACCGGATGGCGTTTTAGTTTGCGAACGGCCTTTGACCATTCCGTTGCGACGTCCATCACCTGATGGTGGGTTAGTAGCCATATTATCCTCGTTATCGAGTGTGACAGTATGGTACGCAATAAGCACAACCATCCGACAGGAAGTACCGTTGCCGCGCAGCCGCCACCGCGCTTTGGCAAGTCGAATGCCACCCAAGCGGTATGCGATTTGCTAGAAGCGGGGGGTGAGTGCATGTTCCATCATCAACATGCACTTCGTGATAGCCATCAGGCTGTGGGTTTTGGTTAACGTAATAGTTTGGCATAACGCTGCCTCGTTCAAAGTTTCAACGAGGGGCGCCTTGACTGTTTTTTGTGAATCCGTCAGGATTCACGCGTTGCAAACTGACCGCGGCAACCCCCCAAGGTTGGTGCGGTACTACAACGAAGCGCCGTCTTGGTCTGACCACCTTGGCGGCGCGATTCGTTTGTAGCTCATACCTCAGCATGGCTCGACCAAATACAATATGCAAGAGAACAAACGCAGAAACATCACCATTGGCGGTATAATCGCCCTAGATGTGCCGTTTGGAACATGTTGTGCCCCAATATAGGGGGGTTGTCAACAGATTCCTCCACAGGAAACTCCCAATTTTTCTGTATGTCGAAAAAATATGATGTTCTGCCACTATATGTAGAATCGATGGCCGGGCTAGTTGAGGAAGTATAGAGTTGACGCCGTTTCACATTTCACTTTGATCAACCCTCCCGCCCGGCGGCACCGCCGGACCGCGCCGACCCGCCCCCGTCAAACCGAAGGTTTGCCCCCGGCAAAACGGGCGGCGCGTTTGCGCCCCGGGGCTCCGCCCGTTCGGTCCTGAAACGGTCCACTGGACCGTTTCCGAGACGGGCCTCACCCCCTCGGGCCAGCGCTGCCCTCAGTCCAGCCCAGCCCCCAAATTTCTGATATCCCGCAAAAAGTGATACACTCCCTTCATTCCAAACAAGTTTTTCAAAGGGGGAAGAGTTATGGACCCACAGCTGCGTTCTCAGATTTCGATGAGCCGTCTCGACCACTATTACGACATCATGCGCACCTCGATCTTTGCCTATGTCGCTATCGCCGCGATCATCGGGTTTGGGCCCGTAGGGCTTGCTCTGCCGTTGATTGTGTTGGTGATTGCGGTGACAGCCTATGGCGTTCTAGCGGGCAAGACCGCGTTGGAAGACGTTGAAAACCTTCGGGACGACATGACCGAGGAGTTTGCGCAGACCAGTTTCGCCCGCGGGCTAAAGGCGCGGAATTTGAAAGGGTTGGTCCTGACGTCGAATGCACTGCTCTGCCTGATCGGACTGGCTGAACTCATCGCGATTGTGTTCTAGCCGAGGGTTGTGACCCACCTCACAGCCTCAACCTTCCCCACCTGCTACACTTGACCCAACGGCAACCTCGGCAGGAGGCGCAGATGTCCACATCCATGATCCCCCTTATCGCCCTCGGGTCGGCGGGTCTCTATTCCGTGGCCATGATCGCGATGAAGTTCTGGTGGAAACTCCCCGGTGTGGGTCTCGGCCTGCTGATCGTCGCGACCCTGCTGGCAGGGGCGACGCTGGAACTCGCCGCGCTGCGCGAGGAACGGCTGGGCATCATCTATACCGGCATTCTGGGGGCCGAGGTTGTTCTGATCGCCATCGCCTCATTCTTTCTGTTCGGCGAAAACTTTTCGTATCGCGAGGCGGCAGGCATCGGTCTGGTGATCCTCGGTACCGCGCTGGCCTGGGCATAAGGCAAACATTACCGGTTTGTGAAGTTTCCCTTAGGTAAGTTGCAACCTGCGCACTCCCTTCCAATCTGTACAACAGGCCAGCAACGGCCCTGAACTTTGGAGGAGAGCCCATGACCAGATATATGACTGCCGGAGCAGCCGCTCTGGCGACAAGCCTCAGCCTTGCCACGGCTTCGATGGCCGAAACCACACCTGATCTGCGCGGTGCCTGGACGGGCACTTATACCAAGGTCTCCCCGTCTCGGGTGGCCACCGGAGATGCGCCGCGCTTTCATCAGGGAGAGTGGGTGCTGGATATCCAGCAGCAGCAGGACAATCTGTTCTGGGGGCCCAGCATGTGGCGACCGGATGCTGGCACAGATTGGCGCGTGTTTGACGCCACCGGCACCATCAGTCTGGATGGGTCGGGCACCATCGGCATCGTCGAAAGCTCGGCCGATCCGCAGGTGGGTGTGAATGCGCTGGTGGATGCGCGCTATCAGGACGGCAAGATTTACGCGGATTTCCGTAGCCTGCGTCGCGGGACAACGTACAGCGTTGTGCTCGAACGTCAGGTGAACTGAAGCGTTTCCGGCCCGGCCGGCCGTAGGGGGTACTGGCTGCACCGTGTTGCAGCGCGTAGTAGGTAATCTCGGTCGGGTCGGAACGTTTCTCAAATACGGATACAGCGTCTCCTCAGGGGGGACGGGTCGGGCGGCATCTTGGTTGCAAGCGACAGGGTCCTGAACACACGGTGCCGGATTGCGGCGTTCCCCGGCATATGTGGTTTAGGGTCTCGCGAACCTTCAGCGCGGCTTAGCTTGTGGTCTGAGAGCCGTCCGGCCCCAGTTTCTCTGAACATCTCTGGCCAGGCAATGGTAAGCGCGGATCCGTCTGATTCGATGCTCTGAGGCTGTGAATACCCGCAATCGGCAACGAAATGGCCTTTGCGGGTGCAGAAAGTCAGGAAAATCGAGTCATTTCGTCGAATTCAGCGTTTTCCATTGCCAAGACCGCACGGCGTTTCGATTTCCGGAGTTATCCACAATTTTCTCCCGGCGGATATCAACACTTTATCCCCGTCTAATTCTCATGCTGCAGTGCTATTTTCTTGTCGGAACATGACCCGGATGTAACAGTTCTATTACCGCAACGGTTCTTAGGAACCAGGGTGGGACGCAAAGACCAAAGGGGGTCGAGGCAATAAGGGCAAGTCTTAGGATTAGCTTTTATATGCAGAGGCTTACCGGTGGATGGTCAGTTGAATTGGGTGTCAGACCCGGGTCAGATGATCAGACTCTCAGAAGGTCGATGCGTGCTGCAAAGCATCTTAGGATGCCGAGCAGCGGCCGTGGCCTGTAACAGGGTCTGGGCAACTGGATCGTGGCGTCCCTCGGATGCATCGACCCGGCAAGGCGTCAGGAGTATCCGCAAGGGTACATGCATGGACCGCGTCTGCGCACCTGACGCCTTTTCTTTTTCTCTGGTTTTTCCAGGCTGCCACTCTGCCCCTGCAAAACGGGAACGGGGTTCTTGTGGATGCACAAGAACCCCGAAGTGTCAGATATGCAATGCCGCGTCTATGCACCTGTGCCAAGGAGTGTAACTTGGTTGGCTGTAATCTTCAACCATATCTTGTATGTAGAAGTTGTGCTTTCACAATATCCTGAACCGCGTCAGATATTTTGCTGAACGTCAGTTGCCGCGCCTTGAATGGCATCACCTGCTTTTTCGATATCTTTGCCAGCACCTTTGGCAGTCTCGCACGCGGCGAGAGAAAACAGTGCCAACCCTACCAGAATTGCTCGGATCATCAGTACCTCCATTTGATGTTCTAAGCATGGCCTAGCAGTTTTTATTTGCTGGAACCAGTATTTTACCGCGCTGACACGGGGCATAGAAACACGAAGCTGCAGACCAAATTGACCGCATGGATTGCGAAGGCAGGGTGTGGCCGCACCAACGTTAGAATGTTCGGGTCGGAAAGACTGGAACAACGCGTCTGGTGCGGTGGAAAGATAAACGAAATCAGTCCTTTTGGTCGCCGCAGAACAGCTCGTACACCACTTCAAGCATACGGCGCGGTCTGTCGTCAGCAAGTCGGTAGTAAATAGCCTTGCCTTCGCGTCGCGGAATCACAAGGCCTTCCAGACGAAGGCGGGACAGCTGCTGCGAGACAGCCGCCTGCCGCGCGGAAAGAAGATCCTCAAGCTCGGTCACGGATTTTTCGCCAGAGACCAGATGGCACAAGATCATCAATCGGCCTTCGTGACTGATCGCCTTGAGGAAATTCGATGCGCGGGTCGCATTTCCCGCCATCCGATCGAAATCGTCAGACGTCATATTCTGTGAAATCTGAGGCAATGCCATTGGTGTTTTCCTTTTGAGCCCTGGTGTCGGGGAACTTTTGTGAGTGTTTCGCTAAAGCGGTTCGCATTGCTACACGTTCTGCGCATGAATTTCCATATGCATGGATCAAAATGACGTGATGCGAAAAGGGGAACTTACAAACAAGCGCGTCAAACCAGGCCTTGACCGCTGCTGTTTCTGTGCGTTCGACATCAGACTATCCCCCTATTGTGGGCGGTTGGAGCGCGATCTGTTGTGCCCCCCTTGCAGCCCCCCCGTGGCGACACTAAGACTCGGGTAACGTTTCTTCGGGTAATGTCCCGATCCATAGCAAAACAGGCAGGTTCTCATGTTCGATCCCGTTGACACCTATATGAATACGCTCGTTCCCATGGTCGTCGAGCAGACCAGCCGGGGTGAACGCGCGTATGATATTTTCTCGCGCCTTCTGAAAGAGCGGATCATTTTCATCAACGGCCCGATCCACGACGGGATGAGCCACCTGATCGTCGCGCAATTGCTGCATCTTGAGGCGGAAAATCCGAACAAAGAAATCTCGATCTACATCAACTCTCCCGGTGGCGTCGTCACCAGCGGTTTGTCGATTTACGATACAATGCAGTATATCAAGCCGAAATGTTCCACATTGGTGATCGGTCAGGCGGCCTCGATGGGGTCGGTTTTGCTGGCCGGGGGCGAGAAGGGAATGCGTTTCTCGCTGCCCAACAGCCGGATCATGGTGCACCAGCCCAGTGGCGGCTATCAGGGCCAGGCCAGCGACATCATGATTCACGCGGCCGAGACGCAAAAACTGAAGGATCGCCTTTATGACATATACGTGCGTCATACCGGCCAGACCAAAAAGGCGGTTGAAAAAGCGCTGGATCGTGACAACTTCATGAGCCCGGAAGAGGCGAAAGACTGGGGTCACATCGACGAAATCGTCGAAAATCGCGCCAAAATGGATGGTGACGAGGCCTAAGAATATCTCCCCACGTCTTGGGCGTGGGGACCATTTTTGAGATTGTAGCCGCCCCGGTGGTGGCCTAAGCTGCACCAACATGTGGCATGCGCGGTTCCACACAGACCGCAGGGACGAAGCCCGAAAGGTAGAACATGGCGACGAATTCAGGCGGTGACGGCAAAAACACGCTCTACTGCAGCTTCTGCGGCAAGAGCCAGCATGAGGTGCGCAAGCTGATTGCCGGCCCCACCGTCTTCATCTGTGATGAATGCGTCGAGCTGTGTATGGACATCATCCGCGAAGAGACGAAGGCCAGCGGCCTGAAATCCAGCGATGGCGTTCCAACACCCAAAGACATTTGTGAGGTGCTGGACGATTACGTAATCGGTCAGGCCACCGCTAAACGGGTTCTGTCGGTGGCGGTGCACAACCACTACAAGCGTCTGAACCACGCGCAAAAGGCAGGCAGCGATATTGAGCTGGCCAAGTCCAACATTCTGCTGATCGGTCCGACCGGCTGCGGTAAGACGCTGCTGGCGCAGACGCTGGCGCGCATTCTGGATGTGCCGTTCACCATGGCAGACGCAACCACACTGACCGAAGCCGGGTATGTGGGTGAGGATGTTGAAAACATCATCCTCAAGCTGCTGCAGTCCAGCGAATACAATGTCGAACGCGCGCAGCGCGGCATCGTCTATATCGACGAGGTCGACAAGATCACCCGCAAATCCGAAAACCCGTCCATCACGCGTGACGTGTCGGGCGAGGGTGTACAGCAGGCGCTGCTGAAGCTGATGGAAGGCACCGTGGCCAGTGTACCGCCGCAGGGCGGGCGCAAACATCCGCAGCAGGAATTCCTGCAAGTGGATACCACGAACATCCTTTTCATCTGCGGTGGTGCTTTTGCAGGTCTGGATAAGATCATCGCGCAACGCGGCAAAGGCTCGGCCATGGGCTTTGGTGCCGACGTGCGGGACAATGATGAACGTGGCGTGGGTGAGATTTTCAAGGATCTCGAGCCCGAGGATTTGCTGCGGTTCGGCCTGATTCCGGAATTCGTTGGTCGTCTGCCGGTTCTGGCAACGCTGGAGGATCTGGACGAAGATGCACTGGTCACAATCCTGACCAAACCCAAGAACGCTCTGGTCAAGCAGTACCAGCGCCTGTTCGAATTAGAAGACGCCGAGCTGGCCTTTACTGATGATGCGCTGAAGTCGATCGCCAAGAAGGCCATCGAACGCAAAACCGGCGCGCGCGGGCTGCGCTCGATCCTCGAGGATATCCTTCTGGACACCATGTTCGAACTTCCGGGCATGAAGAACGTAACCGAAGTGGTGGTGAACGAAGAAGCGGTGTCGTCTGACAAGCAACCACTGATCATCTATGCGGATGCCGCGGAATCAGCTTCGGCAGGGTAAGGCACAACAAGAATTACCAAGACGGCGCGGGATTGACCGCGCCGTTTTCTTTTGGAGGGAAGCATGAAAATCAGGCGCATTTCATCTGGCGGAGAATTCGAGGCCAAAATCGGCTATTGTCGCGCTGTTGTTGCAAATGGTTTCGTCTTTGTCGCCGGGACTTGCGCCCAAGGTGACAACGTGCCGGAGGACATTGTAGGGCAGTGCAAGTCGTCCTTGGAGGCGATTGGAAAAGCGCTGGCCGAGGCTGGAGTCGGTTTTGCGGACGTAGTTCGGGTCAATTACTATTTGCCGGACATGAATGAGTTCGAACTTTGCTGGCCGTTGTTGGTAGAAGCTTTTGGTGACAACCCACCGGCAGCGACGGTGATCGAATGCAATCTCATAACACCCGAGGACCGCATCGAAATCGAAGTGACCGCGGCTCTGCCGCAATAGAGGGTGCGGTTTTTGTGACACTGGACCTTAGCCCGCCTTTGGTCCATATCTGCGGGTACAGAAATGCCGGAGGCAGCTGATGGGAATCCTAAACAGTCTTTTGCGGGCCGTGACCTGGTGGAACGGATCCACATTGAACACGCAGATTTACACATCGCGTAAGGGTATCAAGGTCGGTGAAGACGACGAAGGCAACGTGTTCTATCACAATGCCGACGACAGCAGACGCTGGGTTATTTTCAATGGTGAGGCCGAGGCAAGCCGAGTTGACCCCGATTGGCATGGCTGGCTGCACCGCACCTGGGATGAGCCGCCGACGGACAAACCGCTGAAACACAAATCCTGGGAAAAACCGCATCAGGAAAATCTGACAGGCTCTGCTTTGGCTTATGCACCAGCAGGTTCTTTGCGCCGCCCGGACCCGGTCGAGCGTAAGGACTACGAGGCCTGGAGCCCGGAATAACACGAGGCGAGCAATGTCGAGTTATAATGCAACCGAAGTTCTGGTCGGTGGGGTCGTCTTAGCCTGTGCCGTCGCATTTGGCGTTTACGCCAGCCAATCCACCGGCCTGTCGCAAAGCAGTGGCGGCTATGAACTGGGCGCCTCTTTCCGTTCCTTGGAAGGGGTAGGCGTCGGCACTGACGTACGCCTTGCTGGTGTCAAGATCGGCACTGTAACCGGTGTAGACCTGAATCCCGAAACCTATCGCGCCGATACCACCTTCTCGATCTCTGACGGAATTCTGGTGCCGGACGACAGCGCGATTGTCATCTCATCCGAAGGGCTGCTGGGCGGCAACTTTGTCGAGATTATGCCGGGTGGTTCGCCTTTCTACTTTGAAGCGGGCGATCAAGTCGAAGATACGCAAGGTGCCGTCAGTCTGATTTCCCTGCTGGTCAAGTTTGTCGCCGGGGACGGAAGCGAATGAAGCGATTTGCCCTGATTGCAGCGTTGCTGGTCGCGACGGGGCCCACGGCCCAGCAAAAAGCCCAATCCGGTCCTGGCGCAATGCTGCGTGGTCTGGACAAGGTCAGCGGTCAGACCGTCGATGTTGAAATGCGGAATGGTCAGACACTGCCGGTTTTTGGGTTGGATGTGGCCTTGGGCGATTGTCGCTATCCAGCGGACAACCCGACCGGTGATGCGTTTGCCTATCTGACGATCTGGGAAAAAGGCAGGACAGATCAATTGTTTGACGGTTGGATGATTGCCACGTCGCCCGCATTGAACGCGCTGGACCATGCGCGTTATGACGTCTGGGTGATGCGCTGTATCACTGCATCGGGCGACTGAGGCACTGCTGCCACGAAATCTGCACTGGCATTGATCGCCTCTTCAAGCGTGTTCCGATATTGCGTGCGCGGAATCTCGATCGCTCCCAGAGACGCCAGATGAGCGGTCAGAAACTGGGTGTCAAACAAGCGAAACCCGGTTTGGCGCAAGCGATCCACGAGATAGGCCAGCGCTATTTTCGAGGCATCCTTTCGGCGGGAAAACATGCTTTCGCCGAAAAACGCCGCACCCAGTGTAACGCCGTAAACGCCGCCGACCAGTGCGTCCTCATCCCAAACCTCCAGCGAATGGGCCCGGCCCGCGAGGTGGAGTTGCTGATAAAGGTGGCGCAATTCTGCATTGATCCATGTGTCTGCCCGATCAGCGCAGCTATCTACCACTCCGGCAAAATCGCGGTTGATGCTGATGGAAAAGTCGGACTTTCGAATGCGGCGTGCGAGGCTGCGCGAGATATGAAAGCCATCCAACGGAAAAACGCCACGAAACTTGGGATCGACCCAGAACAGTCCCGGGTCATCGCGGTGCTCGGCCATCGGGAAAATTCCAATGGAATAGCCGTGTAGCAAAAGTTCAGGGGTCAGGCTCATGCGCAATACCCGGGGACCAGAGCGCAAGTGCCCTCTGGTCCTGTGGTTTTATTGGGCCATATTCGCCGCAAGCCAGTGTTCCAGCCAGTGAATGTTGTAATCACCGTTGTGGATTTCCGGCTCTTGCAGCAACGCATGGAACAGCGGCACGGTTGTATCGATACCGTCCACGATCAGTTCGCCCAATGCGCGATCTAGCCGTGCCAGCGCCTCGGCCCGGTCGCGGCCATGTACGATCAACTTGGCAATCAGCGAGTCGTAATATGGTGGAATCGAATACCCATCATACAGCGCCGAATCCATCCGCACACCCAGACCGCCGGGGGCATGAAAGGCCGAGATCCTGCCCGGGCAGGGTGAGAAGTTCGGCAGCTTTTCTGCATTGATCCGGACCTCAATGGCGTGGCCGTTGATCACAAGATCGTCCTGACCAAACGACATCGGTTCGCCAGCTGCGACGAGAATTTGTTCGCGCACCAGATCGACGCCAAAGATGCCCTCGGTCACCGGGTGTTCTACCTGCAGGCGGGTGTTCATCTCGATGAAGTAGAACTCACCGTTCTCATACAAGAACTCGATGGTTCCGGCGCCAATATAATTGATCTTGGCCACGGCGTCCGCGCAGACTTTACCGATCTTGGCGCGCTCTTCCGGGGTGATGCTGGGGCCGGGTGCCTCTTCAAACACCTTCTGGTGGCGGCGCTGCAGCGAGCAGTCGCGTTCGCCCAGATGCACAGCCTTGCCCTTGCCGTCACCAAAGACCTGGATCTCGATATGGCGGGGCGTGGTCAGGTATTTCTCGATATAGACCTCGTCATTGCCAAAGGCGGCTTTGCCCTCGGCACGTGCGGTCATAAATGCGCTTTCCATCTCATCCGCGCTCATCGCGACTTTCATACCGCGACCGCCACCGCCAGCGGTGGCTTTGATGATGACGGGGTAACCAAATTCCTCACCGATTTTCTTGGCCGTCTCCAGATCGGGCACGCCGCCGTCCGAACCCGGAACACAAGGCACACCCAGCGCCTTCATCGTGTCCTTGGCGGTGATCTTGTCGCCCATGACGCGGATGTGTTCGGCGGTGGGGCCGATAAAGGTGATGCCGTGATCTTCGACGATCTGCACGAATTCGGCATTCTCGGACAGGAAACCATAGCCAGGGTGGATCGCCTGTGCGCCAGTGATTTCACACGCCGAGATGATCGCAGGCACCGACAAGTAGCTTTGCGGGCTGGGCGGAGGGCCGATGCAGACCGATTCGTCCGCCATGCGCACATGCATCGCGTCGCTATCGGCGGTGGAGTGGACGGCGACCGTCTTAATCCCCATCTCGCGGGCAGCGCGGATGACCCGCAGGGCGATCTCGCCTCGGTTGGCAATCAGGATCTTGTCGAACATGGGACCGCCTTACTCAACGATGACCAGAGGGGTGCCGAATTCCACCGCATCACCGTCACCGACCAGAATGCGTTTGATGGTTCCGGATTTGGGCGCGTGAATGTGGTTCATGGTTTTCATCGCTTCGACAATCAGCAGTGTGTCGCCTTCGGACACCGATGCGCCGACGCTGATGAAGGAAGGTGCGCCCGGTTCGGGCTGCATATAAACGGTTCCTACCATGGGCGAGGTGACAGCGCCCGGGTGGCTGGCCGGATCTTCCTGTGCCGCCGGAGCTTCGACAGGTGCAGCGGCTGCTGCTACGGGTGCTGGTGCCGCTGCCGGTACGGCCATCTGAACAGGGGCGGGCGCGACCTGCGACATACGGCTGACGCGGACATTCAAACTGTCGTCATCACCATATTCGCGCATGACTTCCAGTTCGGTCAGGTCATTTTCGCGTAGCAGTTCGGCCAGTGCCTTGATGAATGCCACGTCCGCTTCGTGTTTGGTATCTGTCATGAGTGTCCTCGACGGTTCCCCTTTGGCCCGTCTGTTCTCGCGGGCTTTGGTCTGATTACGCAGCGTTATAAGCTATGCGCACGGTCATGAAAAGCGCAGTCTCGGCATGTCAGATGGGGGTTTTGCCCAATATTTCGAGGGGGAAACGGATTAAAGGGGCATGCCTGAGAGTTTTGCCACAAGTTCCGGTAGTTTGCGTGCGCCGAACTTCTCTAGCAAACGGGCCCGGTAAGCCTCGATCGTGCGATAACTCAGCCCCAGCTCGACGCCGATTTCCTTGGCGGACAGACCGCGGCAGGACATGATCGCAACTTCGCGTTCGCGGGTTGTCAATTCGACCAGCGGGCGGTCTTCTGAGATGTCGGAAAAGCTCCAGATGCCATGGCGAAACGGGTCGTCCGGCGTCAGGGATCGTCCGCGTGCACGGCACCAGAACAAGTCCCCGTCGCGTCGGCGCATGACCCGTTCGTCTGTGTAATATCCTGTGTCCTGCATCGCTTTAAGGCCTCGCTGTCCGATCCTCTCCCAATCCGCGACCGACGGGTAGAGGTGCAGCAGAGGCATATTGCGATACTCTGCCTCCTCGCCGCCAAAGGTGCGGGCGAATTGCAGATTGCAGCGTCGGATGATGCGGTTTTCCAACTCGACCAATCCGATGGGGGCATATTCGAAAGCTGGGTCGCTCATCCGGCTATCGTGCAAGGAATTCGGGAAAATTAGAAGAGGGTGGATTCAGATTTGGCAGATTGGGCACAGATTGGTGGGGTGGAAGGTAAGGGCCATCCGTAGTCACAGTTGTGAATGCTGTAAACGGACTATGAAAATTGGCCTTTAAGCTATAGAAACTTAATGGGAGTTTTGAAAAGACTGGATCAAATTGGGTGATGGAACATGCGCGACACGCTGACAGGTAGCCGCATTCGCGAGCGACGCCAAATCTCAGGTTTGCGGCAGGCCGAGCTTGCGCGGCAGGTTGGGATTTCGGCGTCCTATTTGAATCTGATCGAACACAACCGCCGCCGGATCGGGGGCAAGCTGCTGGTGGATATCGCCAATGCGCTGTCTGTTGAACCTTCGCTTCTTACGCAAGGGATTGAGGCTACGCTGATTTCGGCGCTGCGCGAGGCTGCTGCAGATGCGGTCGGACAGCAGGCCGAAGTGGACGCGCTGGAAGAGTTCGCAGGCCGGTTTCCTGGGTGGGCCGGAGTTCTGGCGCAGATGCATCGCCGGGTCGTCTCGCTTGAGCGCACGGTTGAAACCTTGTCCGATCGACTGACGCATGATCCACATCTTGCCGCGTCGATGCACGAGGTGCTGTCAACGGCCGCTGCCATTCGTTCAACGGCGGCGATTCTGGCCGACACACAGGAAATCGAACCCGAGTGGCGCGATCGGTTTCACCGCAACCTGCACCAGGATGCCGAACGGTTGGCTGACAGTTCCAAGTCTCTGGTGGCATACTTGGATGATTCTGAGGCGGCCGGTGACCGTCGCGGTGTACCCTCGGAGGATGCTGAGGCTTTTTTTCAGGCCAACGGCCACCATTTCCCGCAGATCGAAGCAGGCGGAAGCAGTGCGGACATTGACCTAAGCGCGATTGAATCGGCGGCAGCGCGGACTGTGACCAAGGGATATCTGGATACCTACGCCGCAGATGTCAGAGCCATGCCTCTGGACGACGTGCAAAAGGCTTTGACCGAGGCCGAGCCTGATCCGCTGGCTCTGGCGGCACGGTTTTCAGTAGATATCCCGACAGTCCTGCGGCGGCTGGCTACATTGCCCGAAGGATATCTAGGGCGGCCCACCGGGCTGGTGGTCTGTGACGCGTCCGGCAGTATCCTGTTCAGTAAATCCGTGCCGGGTTTCGCCATGCCACGCTTTGGCGAAGCCTGCCCGTTCTGGCCCATCTTTCAGGCGCTGAACAGACCATTGGTTCCGATCCGTAAACGTGTTGTGCAATTGGGGCGAACGGCGGCCGAGTTCGACTGCTATGCCTACGCGTGGCCGCAGGCGGTTTCAGGATATGACGATGCGCCGGCCTATCATTCAGTCATGCTTGTCCGAGCGGTGGAAGAGGGGGCTCCGAGCGCGCAATCCGTGACCCGGGTCGGCCCAAGCTGCCGGGTTTGCCCGAATGACGCCTGTGCATCGCGCCGAGAGCCGTCGATTTTGAGCGAAGGTTTTTGACAGTTTCCTGACAGAAGGCTTAAGCTGACGCCGACAGGTTCACGGACAGAACCTGTCATGGGGAGGAATGGAACATATGAGCCGTAAGGTTCTGTTAATTGAGGATGAGCCCAACATCGCTGAGGCCATTCGATTTTTGCTGACCCGCGAGGGATGGCACGTTGAAACGCACGCAGAAGGGTCGGATGCGATAGAAGTCATTCAGGGCGCAAACCCTGATCTGGTCATTCTGGACGTTATGCTGCCCGGCAAAAGCGGGATGGAGATTTTGCGCAACCTGCGCGAGCTTGAGGGCATGCAGCATTTGCCCGTTTTGATGCTGACAGCGCGCGGGCAATCGCGCGACCGGGAAATGGCTGAAAATGCCGGGGTCAGCCGCTTTATGACCAAACCGTTTTCCAACGCCGAAGTGCTGACAGCGGTGCGAGACCTGCACGCGCAGGCAACGCGGTCATGAACTCGGGCGAAGATCGCAAACCCCAAGGGGTCCGGCCTTCGCTATTTCTCGAGCGTCAAAGTTATCGCCGCCGCAGGTTGATGGATGCCGCGCGTCTTTTGCCCATTCTGGGGGCGGCTCTTGTTGCCATTCCGCTGCTCTGGCCAAGCCAAGGCTCATCTGATGATGGTGTGCCGCTGTCTTCAGCAGTTCTGTATATCTTCACGTGCTGGGCTTTGCTGATCATAATCAGTCTGATCTTTGGATTTGCAGCCAGACGAATGGTTGTAAGTGACGATGCCGAGGCAGAGTCGGATTGATGGCCACACTAAACGTTCTGATCCTGGTTTGCCTCGGCTATGTCGTTCTGTTGTTCGGGGTGGCTTTTGCCGCTGACCGGATGGCGGCCGCTGGCCGAGGGGCGTGGTTGCGGTCTCCGCTGATTTATACCTTGTCGCTGTCGATTTATTGCACGGCTTGGACCTTTTACGGCGCGGTCGGAAATGCTGCGCGGTCCGGGTTGGAATTTGTTACGATCTACCTTGGGCCAACGCTGGTGATGCTCAGCTGGTGGTGGGGTCTGCGCAAGCTCGTTCGGGTCGGACGCACCCAGCGGGTAACATCCATCGCAGACTTGATTTCCTCGCGATACGGAAAATCCAACACGCTGGCCATTTGCGTGACCATTCTGGCCGTTTTGGGTGGAACGCCGTACATCGCGTTGCAGCTGCAATCCATTACACTGTCTTTTTCCATCTTTGCAGAGGCTGATCCCTCGGGCCTCTACCGAGAAGGTTCCAGTGTGTTTTGGGTAGCTGCGGGCCTGGCGGTATTTGCTATCCTATTTGGCACTCGAAATCTGGACGCGAATGAGCGTCACCACGGCGTGGTCACCGCCATTGCGTTGGAATCGGTCGTCAAACTGTTCGCCTTGCTTGCGGTTGGTGTCTTCGTGGTTTGGGGGGTTGCGGGTGGGATCGGCCCGATGATGGATCGCATCGATGCCTCGGAAATCGGGCAATGGAATGTGGATGCCGGACGTTGGACGACCTTCATCTTCCTCTCGGCTGCCGCTTTCATCTGTTTACCGCGGATGTTTCAGGTGATGGTCGTTGAAAATGCGGATGAGGGGCATCTGAGAACCGCTGCTTGGGCTTTCCCGTTATATCTGCTGTTGATGAGCCTGTTTGTCGTGCCCATCGCCGTCGTGGGGCTGGATTTGATGCCCGAAGGCTCGAACCCTGACCTGTTCGTGCTGACGGTGCCCTTGTCGCAGGGGAACGACTGGCTGGCGATGCTGTCGTTTATCGGCGGGTTTTCCTCGGCCACGTCTATGGTCATCGTGACGGCAATGGCGTTGTCGACCATGGTGTCGAACCATCTGGTCATGCCGATCTGGCTAAGCACGCAAGGGGGGGCGGGTTCGGTCTCGGGTGATGTGCGCAACGTGGTGCTGATGGCGCGGCGCGTGTCCATCGCGGTCATCATGGCGCTGGGTTACTATTACTACCGCTTGTCGGGCGGTGGGGCTGCACTGGCGTCGATCGGGCTGGTGGCCTTCGCGGGCATTTCCCAGATCCTGCCAGCGCTGGTAGGAGGGTTGTTCTGGCGCGGGGCCACGCGAACCGGGGCGTTGGTGGGGCTGACGGTTGGTTTTGTGCTGTGGATTTACACCTTGTTACTACCGGGGATGGGCGGGGCAATAATGCCCGACTCGGTGTTGCAGAACGGTCCCTTCGGGTGGGGCTGGCTGCGCCCAAGGGCCCTTTTCGGGATCGAAGGAATGGACCCCATGGTCCACTCGGTCATGTGGTCGTTGGCATTGAATACGGCTGCGTTCTGCGCCGCGTCATTGTTGAGCTTTCCCAGCCCGTTGGAGCGTCTTCAGGGCGCGCAGTTCGTCAATGTTTTTGACCACTCGGTCTCACCTGCTGGTTGGACCGGGTCGGTTGCGCAAAGCGAAGACCTGATGATCATGACACAGCGCATTCTGGGCTCTGGCCCGGCGCAGGAGTTCTTTCAGCACGAGGCCGAAGCACAGGGTGGACGGACAAGCTTGCCGGAACCCACGCCGGGTTTTTTGGAAAGACTGGAACGTGAACTCAGCGGCTCGGTCGGCGCGGCCACGGCCCATGCGATGATCGGGCAGATTGTCGGTGGATCGTCCGTTTCGGTTGAGGACTTGCTTGCGGTGGCTGACGAGTCGGCGGAACTGTTGGAGTATTCCAGCCAGCTTGAGGCCAAATCCGCCGAGCTCAGCCGTACCGCGCGCCAATTGCGGGAGGCGAATACCAAGCTGACACAGATCTCGGAACAAAAAGACGGGTTCCTTAGTCAGGTCAGCCATGAACTTCGGACGCCGATGACCTCAATCCGAGCCTTTTCCGAGATCATGCGCGATACGGACGGTCTGAGTGCCGAAGAGCAAACGCGCTATGCCGCGATTATCCACGATGAGGCGCTACGACTGACTCGCCTGCTGGACGATTTGCTGGACCTGAGCGTTCTGGAAAGTGGTCGTGTGAGCCTGAATATGGGTGGGGATACCCTTGGTTCGATCCTGGATCGGGCGGTCTCAAGCGCATTGGCGGGGTCACATCCAAAACTCAGGATTCGCCGCTCGCGACCGTCCGAGCGTATTCCGTTGAACACTGATCTTGATCGGTTGGGGCAGGTCTTTATCAATCTGATTTCGAACGCGCAGAAATATTGCGACGCGGATGAACCCGTTCTGACCATTTCGGCCCATGATGTCGGGGGGCAGCTCGTCATTGATTTCACCGATAACGGCAGTGGCATCCCACCCGAAGCGCAATCGATGGTGTTCGAAAAGTTTGCCCGTGTCGGTGGGGACAAGGCGGGTGGCGCTGGTTTGGGGCTGGCGATCTGTCGCGAGATCATGCAGCGTCTGGGCGGCGAGATCAGTTATCTTCCTGGGCAGGGCGGTGCGGCCTTTCGCGTCCGCCTTCCGCTGGCGCACCGGCAAGCTGCGCAATGATACGAGCATAAAGACATTGGTAACCCGCCTCGGGTTAGACCGGATACCAGGTTCAGAAACTCAAATCGGTATCGGGCATGACGCAGTCTGTCAGCACAGCTTTGGCGCGCAAACTTTCCGCAGGACAAGAGGAACAAGGCGAAAAGCCGCGTTCCGTTCTTCGTGCCCTGCGACTGGCCTTTGCGCGAACGGCAGGGGATCGGTTCCAGCTGCCGTTATCCGTGATCGGGGCAAAGCAGTCTCTCAAAGCTCAGGACACGCTGGCTGAGGAGGTTGATGCGAACTGGATGCTGCTGCGCCTTGGCAACGCGGACGGGATGTCCGCGGCGATTTGCGTGGATATGGGGGTCGTGTCAGCGATCGTGCAAGTGCAGACAATTGGTGAAGTTATGCCGAACCCGCCAACGGCACGGGAGTACACAGATACGGATGCCGCATTGGTGGCGCCGCTGGTCGAAGACGCTTTGGCCAGGGCTGTCGCGCTGGTCGATACAGCCGCCGATCAATCCAGTCTTGCCGGTTATGAATTCCGGGCGCGGTTGGCAGATCTGCGCTCTTTGTCGCTGGCCATGGTCGAAGACGCATATCGCGTGTTTGACTTGACGGTAGAACTTGGCGGTGGGTTGCGACAGGGGCAGATCACAGTTCTGTTGCCCGATACACCGACAGAGCAGGGGGCCGATGATGAAATTCAAGTTGCTGCCGGCCCGAAGCTTGAGCAAGCGTCGGGGGTTGTCCGGGCCGAATTGAATACGGTGATCGGCAGGATGTCAGTGCCATTGGCAACCCTGTCCGGGCTGTCAGTTGGGGACGTTCTACCGTTGACCGGATCACGGCTGGACCGCGCGGAAATCCTGACAATTGGTCGAACGCGGGCTGCAATTGGACGTTTGGGGCAATGCGGTGGGATGCGCGCAGTACGGTTGAACGAATGTGCTTCGGCTGCGGCGCTGGAGCAAGCTGAAATGCCCGAGTTTCTGGAGGCACGAAGCAGCGCGCCAGTGCCGGACACTCTGAAAGATCCGATGCCAATCGATCCCGCACATGAGGTCGTGCCGATAGATGAAGTGGCATTAAACGAATTGGATAGCGATCTGGGCTTAGGCAGCCCGGATCAGATGGCGGCCGAGATTTCGCAACTGGCAGGTCTGACGGGATTGGACGACATTCCCGACCCAACCTAACCTGAGTGACAAACGTCCTTAGCCGTCAGAACCGCGCATATGCTCCAGCGCGGGGCGCAGGTTGTCCAGCATATATCCGGCTTTGGTTGTGGCCTCGAGGATCTCGTCCGCGCTCATGTGGTCGCACTGACCTAAAGCCCAAACCACTGAGCAGCGCGTGCCCGACGCGCAATAGGCTAAGACGGGGCCAGAGCAGCTTTCAGCCAATTCTCGTTGCAGGGCGACATTGCCAGGCGTCATGGTTTGGTGGGTCAGTTCCAGAACCTCATATTCCATCCCGGCCGCCCGGACAGCCTGTCCGATTGCATCCGACTGCATGGTTGGTGGAACTTCCGTATTCGGACGGTTGCAGATGACCTTAACGAAACCTGCTGCGGCGATGGCTGGGACGTCCTCGACCGTGATTTGGGGCGAGACGGCATAGCGGGGGGTTATTGGTCGAATCTCCATGGCAATTGCTTAGGCCGCGTTTGCGGATCTGTCCAGTTGCGCACCAAGTCCGGGCGCCGCAAACATTCCCGTGATCATCGCAGCCAGAAACACAGCGCCGCCAAGGCCGCCATAGGTGATGGACGCGATAGCGGGTCCGGGACACAGCCCGGACAAGCCCCAGCCCATACCAAACATCACGGAACCGATAATCAGGCGGCGATCCAGCTCGGGCGGGCTCATCTTAGGAAACTGACCACCGGTCAGCGGTCTGCGGTGGGCAGTCATTCTCCAGGCGATGAGCATCGGCAGGATCGCGCCGCCCATCACAAATGCCAGAGTGGGATCCCAGTTTCCAAACACATCCAGCCACCCCTGAACCTTGGTGGTATCGGTCATGCCCGAAATCAAAAGGCCGGCACCAAACAGAGATCCGGCCAGCATCGATATGAGAACCCGCATCAAATCAGCCCCCATACATGGCGCATCAGGGCAATTGTTGCCCCACCTGCGCCGATATAGATCAACGTCGCGATGATGCCCCTGACAGAGAATCGAGAGATACCGCATACCCCGTGCCCCGAGGTGCATCCATTGGCAATGCGCGTTCCTGCGCCAACCAAAAGGCCGGCGATGACGATCACTGTGAAATTGTCGGTCAGATGGGTCATGGGCGTAGAAGAGAGCAGGGGGCTCAAAATAAGCGGCGTCGCGATGACGCCTGCGATGAAGCTTAGGCGTTCTAACGTGCGGTCACTGCCATCAACCAGCCCGCCAAGAATCCCACTGGCGCCCATGATGCGCCCATTGCCCAGAAGGTAGACTGCAGCGCCCAGCCCGATCAGCAAGCCACCGGCAAGCCCCCAAATCCATTCAATGTACATTCGCTATCCTCAGTTCGCCCGATGGGTCTGCGTCACAACTTGTTGATCGGCACCTTCAGGAACACGTCGCCCTGTTCATCCGCAGGCGGCATCTGCCCGGCCCGCATGTTAACCTGCAAAGACGGCAGGATCAGGCGAGGCATGGGCAGGGTTGCGTCGCGGGCATCGCGCATCTCGACAAATTCCTCGATTGATTTGCCTTGGCCGATATGGACGTTCAGGGCTTTTTGCTCTCCGACTGTTGTCTCCCAGGCAAATTCATCACGCCCCGGAGCTTTGTAGTCATGGCCGACAAAGATTCGTGTCTCATCCGGTAGTGCCAGGATCTTCTGGATCGACTCGAACAGCATTTCCGAAGACCCGCCGGGAAAATCGCACCGCGCGGTGCCGAAATCCGGCATGAACAGCGTGTCACCGACAAAAGCCGCGTCTCCGATCACATATGTCATGCAGGCGGGCGTATGGCCGGGCGTGTGGAAAACATCGCCACGCATCTGCCCAACATGGAAGCTGTCGCCATCGCGGAACAAAGCATCAAACTGACTGCCGTCGCGCTGAAACTCGGTCCCTTCGTTGAAGATTTTCCCGAAAGTTTCCTGGATCGTCACGATCTGTTCACCGATACCGATCTTTCCGCCCAGTTCCTGTTGCAGATAGGGTGCCGCCGAAAGGTGGTCGGCATGCACATGGCTTTCCAGAATCCACTCGACCCTTAGCTCATTGTCGCGAACATAAGCGACGATCTGATCCGCCGAGTCGGTCTTCGTTCGGCCCGAGGCGTGATCGAAGTCCAGAACGCTGTCGACGATTGCGCAGGCCGTCCCCTCGGGTTCTTGTACGAGGTACGAGACCGTATTGGTGTCAGGGTCGAAAAACGCTTTCACAATTGGTGTCATTTGGCTCTCCGTCAGCGCGCAACTCATCATATATGTTTTTCAGAATATGATGCAACCGGCAATCTTTGATTTGATGCGTGTCAAGGCAAGTTAATCCAATTCCGATTAGAATTTAATCATTCTGCCTTAGGTTGCCGATACCGGGTGGGCGACAGGCAGTTTTCCGCGCGTTTGTTCGCCAGGATAACCAGGTCTTAAAACCGTTACCTATATCGGCGACAGTGATAGAAATTGGGAGGAATAAAATGTCTGCAAAAAGTTTGTATTCCGAAGCCGAACACCTGGAGCAAAAGCTGCAGAATGCCTGTTTTGAGACCCGGCTTGCGCTTCAGCCCAGTGTAACCAAAGTGATTGATCGGATGCGTCAGGAAGGCATGCACGTGCCATCGCGCCTGCGACACCTGGATGCGGCTTTGTGCGAAGATGTCATCGAGGCGCAGTTCGACAATATGCCGGTCTGAGGCGAAGTGTCAGCTGAACGAGATTCCCAAGATCACCAGCATCAGGCCAATCACCGAAAGAAAAAGCGACGCCAGATTCCACGGCAGGACGCCTTGAACAGCGGCGCGCAATTCATCGTCCGACAGGCCGGATTTGCGCGCTTTCATCACACGCAGGATACACCAAACCAGACCCAGCAGGCCTGCAAGTGACAGGGCGGCACCGCCCCAGGTGATGATTTCGAACATGGTTCCCCACATTTTTCCGCAAATCCTGGTTGCGCTTAGCGGATCGACCGACCGCGCACAAGCCCATCGAGGATTGGATGCTTGCAGCTCACGCGGCGGCAATGTATCCGGCTAACTGCCGTTGCTAATGCATCAGATCGCAGCCTTTTGGAGAGATAAATATGGAAGACGTGACCGAAGATCAGGCCGCCGCCAACTACCGTGTGACAGCGGGCGAGCTGCGTCAGTTCGTGGAGCGGATTGAACGCCTGGATGCCGAAAAAAAGGATCTGGCGGAACAACAGAAAGAGGTCATGGCCGAAGCCAAAGCCCGCGGTTACGACACAAAAGTGATGCGCAAGGTCATCGCGCTGCGCAAACGCGACAAGGACGATATCGCCGAAGAAGAGGCGGTACTCGAAATGTATAAGGAAGCGTTGGGCATGTGAGCCGCGCCTGGGGTCAGGGTTTCAGGACCTTCACCCCGGCCATCGTTTCCAACCTGGTCAGATCCTGCTCGTACAGTTCGGAAAATGCGTCGATGATCTCATCGCTCCAGCCGGGCAGGTCCAGCTCTTCTTCCATTTTGTCCGGTTGAGCATGGTTCGCCAGAATGTCTGCAAGAACGTCACGGGTCTCAGCCTGTGAAAGCGTCGAAACCTGGTCCAGAATCGCCTGCGCTTGTGATTGACCTTCTTCGGTCAGCAAAGAGATCAGCAGGTCATATTCATCCTTGATCGCAACGTCCGCAGCAAGCCCGCCGACGCTGCGCACAACGTCCCCCCACAGAAGCGGAATGTCCTCATTGCACCACAGGGTAATCTGCACCCCGGGGGCAAAGTCGTGAACATCTTCGATCATCTCAACCCAGCTGAGGTGACTAAGATCATTGTTGCGGATCACGTCCTCGCGCGCCTGTTCCGGTAAAGACATCAGGTATTTCGGGATAAAACTGCCGGGGTTCCTGAGCGCCAGAAACAATTCTAACTGACAATCGCTAAAGGCCTCTTCCAGAACAGACACTCGTTTGCCCGCGAAGGGATAGAATTGCCCGTCCGCGAGCACCGAATCTTTCTCACCAATGAAACCCTCACTGGAAAAAATGGCTCGCGCTACCTCTGGTTGGATCGGCAGATTGCTCCGGATGCGTTCAATCTCATCTGGCAACGGCGGTCGTGTATTTAGTGCTTGGAATGCCGGTTTGAATACTTGCCGGTAACGACGAGGGCCAAAATAAGAAACTCTATTTTGGGCCAGAGCGGCTCCATTGGTTTGCAACGATCTGAGCAGCCGCCCTTCATCGGTAAAAGCTGCGCCTGCGTGGATAGCAACCTGCATGATTGGTTCTTGTCCTTGCATTCCTGAACCTGCCTGTCGAGTTACAGGCTGTGCTGGGGACAGTCAAATATTGCCCCCCACCTAAAGGTGATCGGTCACGTCACAAGGAAAATTCAAAATCCCTAAGTTTGGATGAAAATTGAGGCTTGCAGTCCGTCAAAAGAGAAAGTAATCGACACCCAGCGCCCCTATAGCTCAGCTGGTAGAGCAACTGATTTGTAATCAGTAGGTCCGCGGTTCGAGTCCGTGTGGGGGCACCACTAACTCTCCAATATCTAAGATGCAGTAAGGTACCGGAATGACTGCACGAACAGATCGATTCTGTCTCTGTCAGATTGAGGCGCTATCTGCGCGCATGCTCTAGCTGCTATTTGGTGGCTGATTGGGCGATATCAAAATTCTGTTTCGAATGGTGCGCGACTCACTTTTCCGCTGCAGTTGGCAGCGATCCAACGGCCCCCGATATTTAGGTTAATCCGATAGTGATGCCAAAGATGTATAGGCTGGAGGGCTCGGTAATCTTTTGCATGAACTCAACCCAGTCCTCACTGTACATTCGTTCGAATTGAACGGGGTAGGCCCAAACCAGATTGTGGACCGTGAAAGTTGTCAACAAGACCCCAACTGTGCTGGCACTTGCGAACTCTTTTTGCTTGTCCCTGAGAAACATCGAAATGACCATACCCGCCAGACTGGCCATCGCGATGCCGATAAAGTCCTGCGTGTTCACTTTGCCTGCTTCCGGCACGCCCACCATTTGAAACTGAATGAAACGGGTCAGAAAAACCACCATGGAGCCAAGCGTAAATGCGCCCAAGAATGCCCCTGGATAGGCGAGGCGTTTCCAGATGTTATCGGTTTTGGGTCTGGGATTTTTCCGGGCTGTTTCTTCCGTGCGTTTATTGATTTGGGCGATACGATCTTCAAAGGACTTTTGCTCGGTGCTCACGACTTAACTCAATTGCTTTTCTGCTCTACAGCATAGTTTAACTCCAAGTGGAGGTTAAGCAAGCGTCATGCAACCCAAGAGAAAGTGATTGAAGTGCCGCGGCGATGGACGGGCAGGGGAAATGCGGGGGATACCGCGACGTTTTGATGCCGAATTTTCCCAGGTGAAACGCATTGAATTCGTGATCTGATGGCCTTACTGAGTTCCTGAGGTTCAACAGAGGCCTGGCACGCTGAGCGGGCGTGATGGAATGGTAGACATATCAGACTTAAAATCTGAAGGGCGTATGCCCGTGTGGGTTCGAGTCCCACCGCCCGCACCAGCGCATTGCTAAGCCGGAAACCCAAGATCGTTGATCAGTTTCCACATTTCCCGGTTCGCCACTGAAAGTTGGTCGACGACCTTTTCGATTTCTTTCATCGCACCTTCGTCAACCGTATCCTGGCGGCCCAGTTTGATGTCCGTCTTCCGGTCCGCAATGCGCATCAGTATTGTCTTCGGATTGCCGCTGTCTGGGTCGAAGGAATAGATGCAATGGTTGTACCTGTTCCGAATTCCCGAAAGCTTGCTGAGACGCTTCGTGTGCTCAAGGATCGGGTCACGAATGTCTGGCGGGCGGCCCTCCATCTTGGCCAGCCGCTCGACCAGATCAATTCTGGCGCGGGTCGTGTTCAGCGTCAGAAAGATGATGACTGAGGTATCCTTGTTGGTGCGGGTCAACCCGGCGATTAGGTGAATCAACAGGCTTTCCGTGTTGGTCCACATGTAGTTCAACTTGCCGACCAGCAGGATTAGGCGGTCAAATCGGGCTTCGAAATCGTCAGTCAACCGGCAGTTCTCGCGCTTCGTCCGGCGCAACCTCAAAATAGAATTGCGCGGCTGCAGTCCGGTTGCTGACACCGATCTTACCCGCCACGTTGTGCATATGAAGTTTGACCGTGTGTTCGGTGATGCCCAGGTTCGATGCGATGATCTTGTTGCTTTGACCTTTCGACACCAGTTTCAGCACCTGCTTTTCCCGGCGTGTCAGCTTGGAGTATGTCGGGTGGAGGTCGCTGGGCTTTGAAGTCGCTGCTGGCGCACCATTCGACGGCGTGGGTGAATGTGGCACGCAATCCGCAAGAAAACACGGCAGGTACAGTTCTTCATGCAACAGCAGGCGCAAAATAGATCGCCATACATCTGGCGCGACGTTCATCGGAAGGTATCCGATGTCGCCGAATTTGCTGCGATCCCACTTTTCGAACGCGAGCCGGGCAGCTTCTTCCTTGCGATAAGCAAAGGCCAAGCTGCCCGATCCCGCGATTTCCATATAGGTCTGCGGTCGGTTCACCAGGTCGTCCAGCATCATCTGGTCGACGACGACCACCTTTCCGGCCCCAACTTCCGAGCCGCTTGGCGCAGACAGCGCGTCAATTGTTTCGATCCGGCGCGTGATCACGCCAAATTCGGATTGGACACCATGGATCGTTTGATTTGAATAGAAGAGTTCTTTGCCGACGAAATTGATCGAGAATTCTTCGGGATTGTAATCGTTTTGAACAGCATCTTCCTGAATCGGAATGCCCATTGCCACGCCCCCTTTTAATTAACCCACGCCGCGAAAAATAACGGCGAAATTGTAACCAGTACTGGTAGAACGGAATTAAAGTAACTTACGCTATTGGGGCACGACTATAGCTGAAAGTACAAGTTTTATCAATGATGTGCGCCGTTCCGAAAATTCAGTTCTAATGCTTTCGTTTAGGTCGGCAGTACTTCCTCTCGCGTAAGTGGTGGAAAACAATGGGTTTCCCAAATTGTGAGATTTGACCCGCGCGATTGGCCATTGCTGCGACTGCTATTCGATCACACGAGCATTACAGTAATGAAATCAAGGCCCTGGGCGTTCTAGTCCTTTAAGATAGCTATTCACGACGCGCTCTGCGTGTAACCATGATCCCGCTTCTATTCTGAAGCCTTAATTCCTGATGTGTCCGCGAATCGCGCATTTCCGCGAGCTACTTCCGCAGACACGGCGTCGGCTAAGCCGAGAAAGGAGGGTGGGTAAAATTCACTGAACGAAACCGCACACGCGTGTTTTGCGTATGAGTGCGGCCCTTATTATTCAACTGCGCCAGTAACCGTTTTAGAGATGAGTGACGGTCAGCGCGCTTCATAAGTGGAGAACTATTATGAGTAGACGCAACCAACCGTACAACGACATTACTGCAATCGGTGAAGTTGAGGTCGAAGAGGCCCATGTTGATATCGATGCCGATATTACAGTCGAAGAAGCTCAGATTGACGCAAATCTAAATGAGCAAGAGCAAACCAACGACAACAGCGTCGACAACGAACAGAACCAGCAACAACAGCAAAAGAACAAGGTCGAAAACGAACAGGGTCAGGATCAGGATCAGGGTCAAGACCAGGATCAAACACAGTCGCAATCAAACGAAAACGGTGGTGACGACAGCAACGACAACTCGAACAGCAATGCTGTGAACATTGACTTTGGTGGTGGCGAGTGGATCCCGCGTGATGACGATCAAGTCGACCTGGATCTGGGCGACAACGCCAGCATGGGTGACGTAATAATTGCTGGTCGCGATCTTGACTATGATCCCGGCGACGACATGAACCTCAACATTTCGTTGGATGGCGAAGGAAACGATATGTCTTTTGTCAGCAATCAGTTGGCAAGCCTTGAAGACAATGACGACCTCGACAACGCTGAGGTCGGAAACTACGGCGACTTCCAGCAGAATGGCGATGCCAATGGCGGTGAAGCCAACGCTAAGGAAGGTATCGGTTCCGCAGCAAATGGCGCGAGCTCCGGCATGGGCGGCGACAGCCGCGGTGGCGACGGCTATGGTGGCAAAACCATCGGTAGCGATGCGTACGGCGAAGGCGGTCAGACCGGCAACGCAGATGCAGACGCAGAAGGCGGTTATGGTGGCCATACCGGCGATGCCGACAATGAAAACACCGGTAAAGCGCGTTCGAATTCAGAAGCGGATGGTGAAAGCGGCGGTGGCGATGGTGGCGAAGCGGGTAGCGACTCGAACGCTGACAACTCGACCGACGCTGACAACGATGCAGACAATGCAGGCGGTGACGGTGGTTATGTAGACTCTTACGCAGAGGGAGTTGGGACTGCTGATGCCGACAGCGACTCGAATGCACAAGCCGATGGTGGTGACAACGAGTCCGCGTCCAAAGCCAAAGGCTACGGCGAAACCGACAACGATGGTGACGCCTCCGGAGCAGATGGTGGCGATGGTGACGCAGATGCAGACGGCTCTGCTGACAACGCCAGCGACAACAACACCGACGCCAGTGACAATGATGCGGGTGATAATACTGCTGACGGTACAGGCAGTGGTGAATCCGACAACGATACCTCGGCGGCCGGCGGTGACGGAGAAGGCGGCTTCTCGCGTCTCGTAGAAGAAGCCATTGCGCGCCTCCAACAGGAAATCTCGGAAAGCGGAAGAGGCGACGCAGATGCCGACACCGGTAATTCCCAAGCGGATTCTGGTAGCGGTTCGTCGACAGCCGGTGATGGCAACGGTGGTGATGGCAATGCTGGAGACGCCGCTGCAGATGTCGATGGCCAGGGTGTAGGCGATCAATCCGCTTCTGGCCCGGATGTCGACCAGACCTCGGGCGACGTTGCTGGTGCTGCCGATAACGCTACTGATGCGGATGCAGATGGTGGCGACGGTGGAACCAATACAGCTAGCGGTGCCGGCGATGGAACTGGCACCGGTAGCTCAGCAGCTGACGGTGATGGTGGTGCAGGTGGAACAGGCTCTTCGGCGGCTGATGCTGACGCTGATGGCGCCGGTACAGCACAATCTGACGCGGTTGGCGGCGGTGGTGGTGCAGGTGCACTCGACTCCGTGTTCGAAGCCGATGGTTCGGCAGACAGCTTGGCTGAAGCAATCGCCGGGTACGGCGGCGCGTCGGCATCCGATAATGACTCGGATTCGTCCGCTATGAACGAAGCCACGGGTACTGCTACTAGCGGTGCTGGCGGTGCAGGCGGTGCCGGAACGGCAACGGGCGGCTCAAGCGGCCAGGCCACTGTCGACGTTATGTCCGGGGATTCCATGGGTGGTGACAGCATGGGCGGTAGCTCGGCCGGCGCATACTCGGGCGACGGCGGAGCTGGCGGAAACGCAGGAACCTGGGGCTCTAACAACGGTGGCGACGGTATCATCAACGGCGAGTCGTATGCATCTGCAGCCGCAGTTGTCGATACTTCGGCCTTCAACCAGTCGATCGTCATGGGTGCCAATGTTCTTGGCAACTCGGTCGACACCACGATGGTTGGCGGTGCGATGAATTCGAGCTTCGCAAGCGACGACACCGACGTGTAAGTCGCAGTCAGGGCCCGAATTATCGGGCCCCGACCTTCTGACGAAACCGCCGAGGCCGCGACAAGTGGCCTCGGCACAACAAACCCAAAGCGGAAATTTTAGGCCGGGGCGGGGAAAAGGAAACCGATATGTCTCTCGACAGTATTACAGAAACGATAGCGCATTTTATTGGAACCTTTGAGCTTACGATTGAACAGGCCCGGCTGAGAGATCAGTACGAAGAATTCACGGCGCTTCGGCGCAAAGTCGAACTGGATGAACTTGACGATCCGATATCCATACGGATCGCTACTGAATTAGATCTCCCACCAGGAGAATATGATCCACTCCCTTATAAACTTCTGCCTCCTCCTGCCGATCTTCCTTTGCCGCCCGTGCCTGATGGGCCGCTTGCGTTGTCAGAGATATATGTCGGTCCCAGCTTCGGACCCGATCCCTATATTCCGGATGTTCAGTTGGGGACGGCGCAGACAGCAGTATTAATTCTAGATCCACAAGTCCCACCACTCATCATTGGCTCGGCCGTGACCTACACGTTCCAGGCGATTGTCCTGAACGACAACGATGTCATCGGTCATGGCGATTTTCGCGATATCGAAATCCAAATTGCGCAAGGCGAGCAGATGCTGGATGTCGCGTTGTCGATGCACGCCATTGCAACGCCATCTCTGAACATTGAAGACTATAAGTCTCTGGAATACCTCGAAAGCCTGGCTGAGCAGATGCAGTCGCCAATGATATCCCAAATCGAAGGCGTGACCATTTACCAGTTCCACGGCGAGGACGCGATGGGCGTTATTGTGAATGGCGAAGTGGTCGAAGAAATTCCGGATTGGAACGATCTTCTGCCCGCGCATCATCAGACAGAAGACGATGAAGAAGAAGACGATACGCCAGACATGACCCCGGACGAATGGGACCGCTCGGATGATGATGAGTTCGGCGAGGGCCATACGGTTATCGCGGGCGGAAACCTTGCGGTCAACGAGGTTAACATCACTGTGGCCTGGGTCGACGCGCCCGTCATCGCAGTGGGCGGCAAGTCCGTTAACCTGACAGTGATCAGTCAGGTGGCGGTGGTGTCCGACATCGATCAGGGTGAACCCGGTGTTCAAAGTGACACCAATGTGGTTCAGGCGTCATATATCGGGACCGAAGCCAGCGAAGAGTGGTGGCAGGACGACAATGTGGCAGAGCCGGGTGCGGATCCGATTGTCTCGGTCACGTGGATACAAGGCGATTTGTGGGTCACGAACTTCATCAAGCAGGTGATCGACGCCACAGATATCGACAAGATCAACACGGAAGTCACGGCTTCGACCAGCCTGTTCACATTGGGTGACAACATTCTGACCAATGTTACAAACATCGTTGAACTGGGCAATTTCTACGATCTGATCATGATCGGTGGAAACATGATTTCGGTCGATATGCTGCACCAGACCATCGCGCTGTTGGACGATGACGTCTATGGCGCCGGCAAGCCGGAAGAGGGTGACGACAATCTGGTTATGAACCAGGCCAATCTGACGACGACCGGCGAGGACACGGTGGAAGAATTGGACATGGCCCATGCCGAGGCTATGCCGTTGCAGCAGATTGATCGCGAGGCCTTTGAAGACGCTTTGACATCCAATCCGGACTACGCCGGCATGGAGTTGCTTCGCGTACTGAAGATCGACGGCGATCTTTTGCAGGTCAATTCGGTCGAACAGGTCACATTGTTGCAGGATCAAGACGATATTTCGCTTGAAGCAGCAGCTGCTGTTGATGCCGCGGTCAACGGAGCCGGAAACGCCCTGTTGAATGCAGCCAACATCACCAAGACTGGTGTCGACTCAACCATTATGGCAGCGGGCGGCGAATATTCGGACCTGCTGTTGCATCAGGCAGCACTGATTGACATCCCCGAAGTGCCAGACGCTTCGGAGTTGGCCAATGAAGTCATTGCCATAATAATGGAAGAGACGGCTGGGATTGGCGAAAACGCTATCGCACAGGCACAATCGAACCTTACGCCTTCTGAAAATGCTAGCAACGATGATGCGATGCAAACGATGCTGGCGTGAAATTTCTACCTGATTTGGTCAATTCGTGTTAGCGTAATGACTGTATTTGTTACGAGTGTTCCGAAAGTTATAAAATGTCGATTGTATTTTCGTCGCGTCGTTCTTCTGATGCCAGCCCGCTTGATATTGAGGGCGTTGGCACGCCCACGCAGCCGCATGGCAGCGATAAATCCCTACCAAAAGCAGCTAAGACGCCAAGTTTGCGTTTGAACAAAGAAATGCGTGTACCAGATCCAGAGGACAGTCCCAAGATGACTGCGAAAAAGGACGATGCGGTTGCCGCAAAAGCTGTGAAGCCCAAAAAGCAGGCGACCAAAACCAGGTCGGAACCACCAACTCGTGCCGCGGCTTCGCCCCGGCGCGAACAGTCGCAGCCCGATCAAGATCAGAATGCCCAGGGCCGCGACGCTGGGGTGGCCGAAGAAGCCCAAAGCCCCGATCCTAACACCGCCACAGAAACGACTGCGCGGGTGACCCCCCAAACGCGCTCGAAGGGCGGTGAACACTTAGGTGCCACTATCGAGGCCAAGGCGAACGAGCCGATGCAACTCCGACAAACGGGCGGAGGTGACGGCAACGGGCCACCCCAGACATTCCACAAACGCACGCCGCCAGAGGATTTCCAAAATACTCTGCGCACCTCTCTAAAGGCGATCTGGCGCAATCTGGCATTTGTCCTGGTTCTGACCTGCGCGACCAACATCCTTATCCTTGCGATCCCGATCTACCTGTTTCAAATCAGTGACCGGGTGCTGACCAGCCGGTCTTTGGATACGCTGATCATGCTGACCGCCATTGTTGCAGGGGCTGTGATCTTTCAGGCGGCATTTGACGCGGTGCGCCGTTTTATTCTGATGCGTACAGCGGTCGAGGTTGCCGCGCGATTGGGCGCGCCCGTTCTAAGTGCGGCAGCACATGCGTCGCTGCACGGCAACGGCCGGGAATACCAGACGCTGGGCGATCTTCAGCAAGTGCGCGGATTTCTGGTGTCAGGCACATTGATCTCATTTCTCGACGTCCCCTTTGCGCCGCTGTTCATCTTGATGATCTTCCTGGTGCATCCGCAGCTGGGATCAATCGTTATCGTAACCGCGCTGTTGCTGATGACTATCGCGGTGATTAACCAGAAAATGACTGCCAAGCCATTTGCCGAGGCGAACAGATCCCAATCAATGGCGAACCTGCACCTCGACTCGATGGCGCGTAACAGCCAGATCATCAACGCTCTGGCGATGATCCCCGAGGCGGTGCGCATCTGGGGTCGCGACACGGCACAATCTCTGACATGGCAAGTACGGGCGCAGGACAGGAACGTGATCTTCGCGGCCATCTCGCGTGCGATACGCCTGCTGACACAAATTGCCATTCTGGGCTGGGGCGCTTATCTGGCGCTGCAGGGCGAGATCACTGGCGGTATGGTCATCGCCGCTTCGATCATCGCCGGGCGCGCATTTGCACCTATCGAAGGGTCGATCGAAGGCTGGAATGCATTCCTGCTGACACGTGCCGCTTTTGGGCGCATCAAGAACCTTTTGTCCAATTCGGCCCTGCAATTTGAAAAGTTGCGCCTGCCGCGTCCCGAGGGGCGCATGGATGTGGAGCGCCTTCTTTATGTTCCGGGTGGCACCAAACGTGTTGTCCTGAACGGCATCAGTTTTTCGCTTAATCCCGGCGAAACACTTGCCGTTATCGGCAATTCTGGGGCGGGAAAAACCACGTTGGGCAAAACGCTGGTTGGGTCGATCCTGCCGACCTCCGGCAGTGTTCGTCTGGATCTGATGGATATCCGCAACTGGGACCCACGTCAGTTTGGTGAGAGCATCGGTTATTTGCCGCAGGATGTTCAGCTGTTCCCCGGTACGATCAAAGACAATATCGGCCGGATGCGTGCCGACGCGACAGATGAGCAAATCCACGACGCCGCTGTTCTGGCTGATGTGCACAACATGATTGCCACGTTGCCACAAGGGTATGAAACTGTGGTTGCGGCAGATGGCTCACCGCTGTCGGGCGGGCAAAAGCAGCGTATCGCACTGGCCCGCGCTTTCTTTGGCAATCCGCGCATGGTGGTTCTGGACGAGCCGAACTCGAACCTAGACGTTGCCGGTGATCAGGCGCTGTCGCGGGCGATTGAACAGGCCAAGGAAAGCAAGATTACCGTCGTGGTGATCACCCAGAAACCGACGCTGTTGAGCGTTGTCGACAAAATTATGCTGCTGACAGATGGTCGTGTGGCGCTGTTTGGTCACCGTGAACAGGTGCTGCAACAGTTGAACGCCTCGCGTGGGAACAAACCAGGTATTCAGTCGCAGCAGGGGGGGCCAAAATGAACGAAGTTGTACCCGTAAACAATGACCCCAAGGATCCAGCAGTTTGGTATGCCGAGGTGCCGCGGTCGATCCACCGCTTTGTTACCATCGGTGTGATCTTGCTGGTTGTCTGCTTTGGCGGGTTTGGCATCTGGTCCTTTAGTGCGCCATTGGCCGCGGCGGTCATTGCGCAGGGCAGCTTTGTTGCCACAGGTCGCAATAAGATTGTTCAGCACCTCGAAGGTGGGATCATCGAAGATATCAAAGTCATCGAGGGTCAAGCCGTTATCAAAGGGCAAGTTCTTATGACCCTCGACCAGACTTCGGCCGAGTCAAACGAACGCGAACTGTTCATCCGCAAAATTCGCCTGCAAGCCATGTCCCAGCGCTTGTCCGCTGAAAACAATGAGCGCGATCGGCTTGAGTTCTCGCCGGAACTGATTGAAGCGTCGAACGATGTCGAGGTGATGGCGATCCTTGACGGGCAAAAAATAAGCTTTGATGTATCCCGTAAGACGTTGCTAAACGACATCGCTTTGCTGGAACGCAACATGGAAGCGTTGAAAATTCGCTCAAGCGGGTTCGAGGCGCAGTTGGAAAGTATGGTTCGGCGTTCGGAAATTTTGCAGGAAGAGTTCGAAACCAAACAAGCACTGTTCAAAAAAGGGTTGGTGCGTAAGGGCGACATCAACACGATCCGCCGCGTGCAGGCCGAGGCCGAGGGCCAACTGGCGCGGTTGACGGCTGAAACGGCTGAAATCAACCAGATGCTTCTGAAATACGAAGAACAGATTTCCCGCACGCGATCAGCCTATCGCGAGGCTGCGTTGGATGAATTGAGCGTGATTGCGGCTGATCTGGAAAGTGTGCGCGAAAAATCCCGGCAGGCCCGAAGCGTTCTGGACCGTGCGGTTGTGCGCGCCCCGGTTACGGGAACCGTAGTGCGATTGCACTATCATACGGCTGGCGGTGTTATCGAAACTGGTGAGCCTATCGCGGAAATCCTGCCTTCGGATGCCCCCCTGATTATCGAGGCGCAGATCCCCCGAACGGAAATCGACAGCGTCGTGATGGGGCAGCAAGCAACGGTTCGACTGGTCGGGCTTAACCAGCGTACCACTCCTGTGCTGAGCGGCGAGGTCTACTATGTCTCGGCGGACGCGCTGGTGGAAGATTCTGGAGGAATTCCGCAAGAGGTTTATCTGGCGCGCATTTCGCTGGAACCCGATGAGATGGACCGCGTGCGTGGATTTGTTCCCACACCCGGAATGCCCGCCGAGATCATGATCCAGACCGAGGAACGCACCTTTGCGGCCTATATTGCAAAGCCTGTGACAGACAGTATGTCGCGCGCCTTCCGCGAGCACTGATCGCTCTATAGACCTGCTCTTTCCCGGTTTACCGTGTTAGCCTCTGGTGAGATTCACCAGAGGGGACGCTTTATGCCATTAACCGTAGGCCAGATGATGGAGGCAGCAAACGCTGCCGTCGAACGGATCGACACAAACACAGCAAAGAAATTGATGGGGCAGGGTGCATTATTGCTGGACGTACGCGACGCGGTCGAGCTGCAGCAAACCGGCCGTGCGCAAGGCGCGCATCATATCCCACGCGGTATGCTTGAATTCCGCGCTGACGACGCGCTGAAATCCCATGACCCCGAGCTGCGCAAGGACCGCGCAATCGTGCTGTATTGCGCGGCAGGTGGTCGTGCGGCACTGGCGGGCAAGCTGTTGAAAGATATGGGGTATGAAAAGGTCTACAATATTGGTGGGTTGCCGGACTGGGTCAACGGTGGCGGCGAAGTGGCCTGATTTCTGACCTCTGTCCGTTGAAATCTGACGCAGATCAAGGCGTATAGCAGACCAGTTGTCTAAAGCGATAATCGGGCTTCTGACAAAAGGACAACTGACCATGCTACGCCTTGCCTCTATCCTGTATACTTTGATCGCAACCGCTCTGGCCAGGTCAGGCGTTATTGCTGTCCTGTCCGCAGGATTGGTGTCTACGGTTGCAATCGTTTCTGCAGCCGCAGCTGGCTGTGTGGCGGCCTTGCCAGTGTCCTGGTTGGTGGCGAAGAAACTGTACCAGAATACAGCCTGATCAGGCGTTAAGGTAGGTCCTGACCGCGGCTTCAAACTCACGAGGTTTCTCGGCGTGCAGCCAATGGCCAGCGCCGGGGATTTTCGCAAATCGTGCGGCGGGAAAATGCGCGCGGATGGTGCTGCGATGTTCGGGCAGGACGTAATCGGAATCGCCACCGGACAAAAACAGGGCGGGGCCGTTCCAGGATGCATCAATTTCCGGAAAGCCCATGATTTTGGGCATCTCGGCCGCCAGCGTGTCAAGGTTTAGAAGCCAACGCTTCCCCTTGACGTCCAGAGATTGCGTGAAAAAGCTCTGCAAAGCTTTTTCGACGCCCTGCGCTGCCAACTGTCCCTCGGCGTCCGAGCGTCTTTCAATCGTTGAAAAATCCACGGCTCGCATGGCTTCGATGAATTGGATTTGGCTGTGCGAATAAGTAACGGGCGCAATGTCCGCCACAACCAGCTTGTGCACCAATTCTCCGTGGCTCAGCGCCAGCATCATCGCAGCCTTACCACCCATCGAATGCCCGACAACATCCGCTTTGCCGCCAAGGTGCAGGATCACCTCGGCCAGATCTTCGGCCAAATCGAGATAACCGTGCTGATCTGTCCATTCGCTGTAGGCGTGGTTACGCATATCGACTGCAACGACCTGCCTTTCGTCACATAGTCGGCGCGCAATAACCCCCCAGTTTCGGGCTGATCCATACAGCCCATGCGCAATCAGCAGAGGAGCGTTTGAGGTCGGTTCACCGTGAATGATCGTGTTCAGCATTCTGGTTTGATACCTGCGTGCGTTTGAAACGACCAGCCCCCATTGTCGCCCCTGCGGGCTGAGGTTAGATTGCGCAGGCAGGAGGCAACGTCATGTCGCAAACCACAGATATCCAAAGCCAGATCGCGCAGACAGTGCAATTGCTGCGTGAAAAACTGGGTGTAAAGGACCAGACGCTGACGGCTTCGGTCCGCAAGGCCAAGCGCCGATTGCCGCGCCGCGTATACAAGCAGGCAATGTTGCTGGCGGGTGCCGAGCAAATGGCCTCGCACCCCAAGTTACGGTTGGTTTTGGACGCTCCGAAACTGGCCAAGGCATCGGAAGAAGTTCAGACCCATCTGAGCGGTATAAACCTGGCCGATCGCCGCTGGGGCTGGTTCCTGAATCTTCTGGGGGCGGTTGCTTTGGGGTTTCTGGCACTGGCGGCTTTGGCCGTGTTTGTTCTGCGCTGGCGCGGTTACATCTGACTGCATTCCCAACAAAAAACGGCGCCCATTGGACGCCGTTCTGATCTGTGATCCCTGTGTGGATTACAGGTTTGGATAGATCGGGAATTTAGCGCAAAGCTCTGCAACCTCGGCTTTGACCTTGGCTTCAACCGCGCCATTGCCGTCTTCGCCGTTGGCGGCCAGACCGTCGACGACTTCGATGATCCAATCTGCAATCTGGCGGAACTCGATCTCGCCAAAGCCGCGGGTGGTGCCGGCGGGGGAGCCCAGACGGATGCCCGACGTAATGGTCGGTTTTTCCGGGTCAAACGGCACGCCGTTCTTGTTGCAGGTGATATGCGCCCGGCCCAGAGCCTTGTCGACAATGTTGCCGGTCACGCCTTTGGGTCGCAGATCGACCAGCACCACATGGGTGTCGGTGCCGTGGGTCACCGTGTCCAGACCACCTTTGATCAGCTGGTCTGACAGCGCCTGTGCGTTCACGACGACCTGCTTGATGTAATCCTTGAACGCAGGCTGCAACGCCTCACCAAAGGCCACGGCCTTGGCCGCGATCACGTGCATCAGCGGGCCGCCCTGAATGCCGGGGAAGATGGCCGAATTCACTTTCTTAGCGATATCTTCATCATTGGTCAGGATCATGCCGCCACGCGGGCCGCGCAGGGTTTTGTGCGTGGTGGTGGTCGCCACATGCGCATGCGGGAAGGGGCTGGGGTGCTCACCCGCTGCCACCAGACCGGCGAAGTGCGCCATGTCCACGTGCAGATAAGCGCCGACCATGTCGGCGATCTCGCGCATGCGGGCAAAGTCGATCTGTCGCGGAATCGCGGAACCACCGGCGATGATCAGCTTGGGCTGGTGTTCTTTTGCCAGCGCCTCGACCTGATCATAGTCCAGCATGTTGTCTTCTTTGCGGACACCATACTGCACCGCATTGAACCACTTGCCCGACTGGTTGGGGCGCGCGCCGTGTGTCAGGTGACCGCCTGCGTCCAGGCTCATGCCCAGAATGGTGTCGCCGGGTTGGATCAATGCCTGGAACACGCCCTGATTGGCCTGAGAGCCCGAGTTCGGCTGAACGTTGGCAAAGCCGCAGCCAAACAGTTCTTTGGCGCGGTCGATGGCCAGATTTTCGGCGATGTCCACGTATTGGCAGCCGCCATAGTAACGCCGTCCGGGATACCCTTCGGCGTATTTGTTGGTCATCACCGAGCCTTGTGCTTCCATCACGGCGGCAGAGACGATGTTTTCGGATGCGATCAACTCGATCTCGTCGCGCTGACGACCCAGCTCGGATGTGATCGAGCCGAACAGCTCGGGATCACGGTCAGACAGGGACTGGGTGAAAAATCCGGTATCACGGAGATTGGCGTTCATAGGGGCTCCACATGGCTGGGTAAGAATCTTGCGGATTTCCTATCGGAAACGGTACATGCGCAAAAGCTTTAAAGCGACGAATTGGCCCGCTGCGGCGTCAAGTCTGGCTTATCGGGGAAAGGTATGGTTGTTTCGGAACCAAATGTGCAAGACCGGAAACCGCAACAAATGATCCAGAGAATCGCTTTCCTCGCCAGCGACGTCAAAGTGGCCCAAACAGCCCGCGACGTGCTGGTGAAACGTTATGGAAACGCGGCACCGCGGGATGCCGATGTGGTCGTTGCACTGGGCGGTGACGGGTTCATGCTCCATACGCTGCACAGCATGCAGCACCTGGATACACCGGTTTATGGCATGAATCGCGGCACAATCGGCTTTCTGATGAACGAATTCCACGAGGGGGACCTTATGGCCCGTCTGGGGGAAGCCGAGGAAGAAGTCATCAACCCACTGGCCATGCGTGCGATGGATCAGTCAGGTAAGATGCACGAGGCGCTGGCGATCAACGAGGTGTCGCTGCTGCGCGCCGGACCACAGGCTGCGCGCCTCAGGATAAGCGTCGATGGCCGTGTTCGTATGGATGAGCTGGTCTGCGATGGTGCACTGCTGTCTACGCCCGCCGGATCGACCGCCTACAACTACTCGGCTCACGGCCCGATTCTGCCAATTGGATCAGATGTTCTTGCTCTGACGGCTATTGCTGCATTCAGGCCACGCCGGTGGCGCGGCGCGCTGTTGCCCAAGATCGCCAAGGTGCGTTTTGATGTGCTGGATGCGGACAAGCGCCCGGTCATGGCGGATGCAGATTCGGTGTCTTTCGCTGATATCGACTGGGTTGAGATCCGCTCTGAACCTGCAATCCAGCACCGCATTTTATTCGACCCAGGGCATGGGTTGGAAGAGCGCCTGATATCCGAGCAATTCACCTAAATTTTGGGACTTACGAATTTTTTAGAAGTTGTGTGAAGCAGTTCACATGAGCTTCATTAACTTTCCGCTAATCTGATCTTGCCCGGAGAACACGTCTCGGTGGGAGTGAGTGGCCACCAAACGACGTTTTCGAACGATAGCGCAGTTTACGCGCTGGCGAGGGTAGGTGGTGCTACGCTCGTTAATGATATCTGGGCTTATTTTAGTAAGCGGACCCCGGGCACAAAAACCCGGGGTCTATTTTCGTTTTGGGTCGCACTACGTGCCCATCTTCTCCCACAACGGCAAGCACATCTGCCCGACGCGCGCCTCAATTGCGGCGGCGGCATCCACGGCCATATCTTCACGCCAGCGGCGGGCAGCGATCTGGACATTGATCGGCTGCGGGCCGCTGGGCAAATCCGCCAGCCGGGACGGAACGCAGGCGGCGGGCAGGCCAAGGAAGTTCATCGCATAGGAATAAACGGCGCATCCAAGTACCTCGTGCACCCCTTCGACGCCTTCGGTGTCCCGATCCGGCTTGAAGAATGGTTGCGGCAAGAAAGGCGACAGGACTAAAGCGTAGTCTTCCATAAACAACGACCATTCACGGGCATAGTGGGTGCGCTTGGCCAGCATTCGGATCAGGTCGGTTTCAACTATGGGCGGGAATTCCTGAAAATAGACGTCAAAGATCTCGCGGATGGTTTCAGATCCCGCCGCCTTGATGTCGCTTTGCATCAGGGTCAGGACTTCGCCCATCAAGGCGCGATACCCTGACCGACCACACTCGAATACATCCGGCGGGTCGATCTCTTCCACCAGATAGCCGGCGTCGACCAGCGCATCGCGGGCCGTGTCCAGCGCCTTGTCGACCTCGGGGTGTAGCGCATAGCCGAAGGTGTTTTTGGTGAAGGCCACTTTGATCGGATCATCCATGGCTTCACCGCGCCACGGCATTGAAACGTGAAACGGATCGCGCGGGTCGGTGGCGATCAGGCTGGGCATGGACAGATGCAGGTCCGCAGCCGAACGGGTGATCAGCCCCTGGACCGACATGGATTGTGCCAGAATTCCGCGTTCGACCTTTTGGCTGGGGTTCCACGCGGGGACGCGCCCCAGCCCTGGTTTGACTGTGACCGCGCCATTGGCCGCCGCGGGAAACCGCAGACTGCCACCGATGTCGTTGCCATGCGCCAGCGCGCCGATCCCAGCCATCACGCCCGCACCGGCCCCGCCCGAAGACCCACCGGGCGAGATATGGCGGCCCCACGGGTTATGTGTCCGACCATGCAGCGGGTTGTCTGTATCGGCGCGGAATGAGAATTCGGGCGTGTTGGTCCGCCCGATCACGATGGCCCCGGCATTCTGCAGATTGCGCACAACCGGCGCGTCGTCGGGCGCGATCACATTCTTCAGGGCAACAACACCGTTCGAGGTCGCGTACCCCTTTTGATCGACGTTGATCTTGATAGTGACGGGAACGCCATGCAACGGCCCCACGGGTGCACCGCCCGCCACGGCCGCATCCAGTTCACGCGCACGCTCCAACGCCTCGGTGCTCAGGTCTTTGACCACCGCGTTCAGGTCTGGGTTGGCCTGATGCATTCGGTCGACTGCATTCTGAGTAGCCTCCAGCGCGCTCAACTCACCGCTGCGGGTCAAGGCGGTCAGGTCGGTGGCGTTCAGACGCCAGATATCGGTTTGTGTCATGGGCCCTCGCTGTCTTGGGATGACAGTAGGGGGCTTGTTTCAGGTTGCAAGAGAAAGACATGCGGGCGACGGATCGTCGCCCGCATGTCTGCTACTGAGCGTAGCCGAGGGTTTTCAACGCGTCGGTGATCTCGTCCAGAATAGCCGGGTCATCGATGGTGGCTGGCATCTTGTAGTCCTTGCTGTCCGCAATCGACACCATCGTTCCACGCAGGATCTTGCCCGAGCGGGTCTTGGGAAGGCGGTCTACCACCACGGCTAGTTTGAACGCAGCGACCGGCCCGATCTTTTCGCGCACCAATTTGACGACGTCTTGAACCACCTCGCCATGGTCGCGGTCACAGCCTGCATTCAGGCAAAGGAACCCTACTGGCATTTGACCTTTCAACTGGTCGGTCACACCGATCACTGCACATTCGGCCACGTCGGGGTGGGCGGCCAGAACCTCTTCCATCCCGCCGGTCGACAAGCGGTGGCCAGCGACGTTGATCACGTCATCAGTGCGCGCCATGATGTAAAGGTAGCCATCCTCGTCGACCATGCCTGCATCGCCGGTCTCGTAAAACCCCGGGAACTGGTTCAGGTACGAACTTTTGAATCGTTCCTCGGCATTCCACAGCGTCGGGAGAGTGCCGGGGGGCAGGGGAAGCTTGACCGCAATCGCACCCAGCTCACCAGGTTTCATCGGATGACCGCCTTCGTCCAAAATCTGCACATCATAGCCAGGCATCGGTTTGGCGGGTGAACCCAGCTTGACCGGCAGTTCCTCGATTCCCAGTGGGTTGCCGGCGATGGTCCACCCGGTTTCGGTCTGCCACCAGTGATCGATCACCGGCACTTTCAACGCGTCTTGCGCCCATTCGATCGTATCGGGGTCAGCGCGCTCGCCCGCCAGATACAACGCGCGCAGGCAGGAGAGGTCATACTTCGCCAACATCTCGCCCTTGGGATCTTCGCGTTTGACGGCGCGGATGGCGGTTGGGGCGGTGAAAAAGCTTTTGACCTTATGCTCGGAAATCACCCGCCAGAACGTGCCTGCGTCGGGCGTGCCAACGGGCTTGCCTTCAAACACAATCGTCGTGTTGCCGTGAATCAACGGAGCATAACAAATGTAGGAGTGTCCTACGACCCAGCCCACATCCGACGCTGCCCAGAACACATCGCCCGGATCGACATCGTAGATATTTTTCATCGTCCAGTTCAGCGCCACCAAATGGCCTGCGGTCGGACGCACAACGCCCTTGGGCGCGCCGGTCGTGCCCGAGGTGTACAGGATGTATGCCGGATCATTGCCATCGACCGGAACGCATTCGGCCGGTTCGACTCCGTACTGGAAGCCGTGCCAGTTGTAGTCGCGCCCTTCAATTAATTGCGCCACTTCCTGCTCGCGCTGGAAGACCACACAGAATTCGGGCTTGTGGTTAGCCATGTCGATGGCCCCGTCCAGCAGGGGTTTGTAATGCACGACGCGACCCGGTTCCATCCCGCAGGATGCGGCGATGATCGCCTTGGGTTTGGCGTCGTCGATCCGGACAGCCAGCTCATTGCTGGCAAAGCCGCCGAACACCACCGAGTGCACGGCCCCCAGACGGGCGCAGGCGAGCATGGCCTCCAGCGCTTCGGGGATCATTGGCATATAGATGATGACACGGTCGCCCTTTTCGACGCCCTTGGCACGCAATGCCCCGGCCAGATTGGCCACGCGATTGCGCAGTTCGACATATGAAATCTCGCGCTTGGTGTGCGTGATCGGGCTGTCATAGATGATTGCGGCCTGTTCGCTGCGACCATTTTCGACATGCCGGTCGACCGCGTTCCAGCAGGTGTTCACTTTGGCATCGCTGAACCACTCATACAAAGGGGCGTTATCGTCAAACAGGGCTTTGGTCGGCGGTTGAACCCAGTCAATTGCCTTTGCAGCGTTCATCCAAAAAGCCTCTGGATCCGATTTCCAACCTTCGTAAATGTCCTGATATGCCACAGTGAACTCCTCCTAAATCTCCTTGAGAAATGTGTTATGTGGCCAGGGGGCACCGCACAAGCGAGCGCTGTGACGGAGCGTCACTTTATCGCAAAAAATTTGCAGGAATCCGCAGGCTGGCCTGCAAATTGTTGCAAATCATCGCCTTTTTGCTGACTTTTTGCGATCAATAATGCACTTTTGCAAAGTTGAATATTTTGGCGTGCAAATTATTGCCTGCTGTGATTCAAACAGGGCGCCGATACTGGCGCCCTGAATACTGTGCTCAGGTTTATTAACCGTAATGCGCTACGGGTGTACCCGCGATCGCCGCCATATTCAGCAATCCGCGCGCTGTGATCGACGGTGTCACGATATGCGCCTTGTTGCCCATGCCCATCAGGATCGGGCCGACCTCCAAGCCATCGGCCTTCATTTTCAGGATATTGCGCACTCCGCTCGCCGCATCCGCATGGGCAAAGATCAGAACGTTTGCTGTTCCTTTCAGGCGTGAGTTCGGGAAGATCCGCGAACGCAGTTCAGGGTCGAGGGCCAGATCCAGATTCATTTCACCTTCATATGTGAAATCGCGCGGCTCGGCGTCGAGGATATCCAGTGCCGCCCGCAACCTTTTGCCCGATCCTTCAGCCTGATTGCCAAACTGCGACTGAGAACAGAAGGCGATTTTAGGCTCGATCCCGAAACGCCGAACATGACGCGCGGCGCCAATGGTCGACTCGGCCAGCTCTTCTGGGGTTGGCAGCTGCCGAACATGGGTATCGGCAATGAACAGCGGTCCGTCCTCGAGGATCATCAGCGACAGCGCGCCATGCGGGTGAAGATCGCCATCGCCTAGAACCTGTTCTACGTAGTTCAGGTGCCAACGATACTCGCCGAAGGTACCGCAGATCATGCTGTCTGCCTCACCACGTTGCACCATGATGGCCGCAATGGCGGTGTTGTTTGTGCGCATGATCGCCTTGGCCAGATCCGGCGTGACACCGCGGCGCTGCATAATCTCGTGATACGAGTTCCAGTAGTCGTAATAACGCGGGTCGTCTTGCGGGTTCACAATCTGGAAGTCTTTGCCGGGACGGACCGTCAGCCCCAGCCGCTCGCATCGTGCGTTGATCACTTCGGGGCGGCCGATCAAGATCGGGGTTTCGGTTGTTTCTTCGAGAATGGCCTGGGCTGCGCGCAGAACGCGCTCGTCCTCACCCTCGGCAAACACGATCCGGCGCGAGGCCACGGCCGCAGCCTCAAAGACAGGGCGCATTAGCAGGGCAGACTTGAATACGGACTGATTCAACCGCTCTTTGTATGCCTCGATGTCCGTGATCGGGCGCTTGGCCACACCGCTTTCCATCGCGGCTTTGGCAACGGCCGAGGACACGACGCCGACAAGGCGCGGGTCAAAGGGTTTGGGGATCAGATAATCGGGGCCAAAAGTCAGTTGCTCACCTTTATAGGCCGCTGCCGCCTCGGCGCTGGTCGTCGCCCGGGCCATCTCAGCGATCCCGTCCACGCAGGCGATCTGCATTTCATCGTTGATTTCGGTCGCCCCCACGTCCAGCGCGCCTCGGAAGATGAAAGGGAAACACAAAACGTTGTTGACCTGATTGGGGAAGTCGCTGCGGCCCGTGGCAATAATCGCGTCCGGCGCGACTTCACGTGCTGCTTGCGGCAAAATTTCCGGGCTCGGATTGGCCAGCGCGAAGATGATCGGGCGCTTGGCCATTTTCTCAACCATCTCGGGCTTCAGGACGTTCGGCCCGCTGAGGCCAAGGAACAAGTCTGCATCCCCGATCACATCGTCCAGTGTCCGCAAGTCCGTTTTTTGCGCGAATTGGTCCTTATGCGGATTCATGTCCTCTTCACGGCCTTCATAAACAAGCCCGTGAATGTCGCACAGCCAGATATTCTCGCGCTTGACGCCCAGCTTGACCAGCATCATCAGGCAGGCAATTCCCGCTGCGCCGCCACCGGTTGAGACCACTTTGACGTCTTCGAAATTCTTGCCCGCAACGAACAGCGCATTCTTGGCCGCGGCACCCACGACAATGGCGGTGCCGTGCTGGTCGTCATGAAAGACAGGGATGTTCATTCGTTCCCGGCACAGCTTTTCGACGATGAAACAGTCCGGCGCTTTGATGTCTTCAAGGTTGATCGCGCCAAAGGTCGGCTCCAATGCACAAACGATATCCGCCAGTTTCTCGGGGTCGGGTTGATCGACCTCGATGTCGAAACAATCGATCCCGGCGAATTTCTTGAACAAGACGGCCTTGCCTTCCATCACCGGTTTGGATGCAAGCGCGCCAATGTTTCCCAGCCCCAGAACCGCTGTCCCGTTTGAGACGACCGCAACCAGATTCCCGCGTGCGGTATACAGCTCGGCGTTTGCAGGATCCGCTTTGATTTCCAGGCTGGCTTCGGCCACACCGGGTGAATAGGCGCGTGCCAGATCGCGGCCGTTTGCCATTGGTTTGGTCGCTTTGATTTCAAGCTTACCGGGCTTTGGGTGGGCGTGATATTCAAGCGCGGCCTGCCGCAGGCTGGGTGTGTCCGACATCGGCGACTCAACTCCTCAGAAAATTTGATTTAGTGTTAAACTATTTCCCCGGCTTTGGCTACGCTACGTCATTTTGCAACAGTTTTGCTAAAGTTCACCGACGTCCCGTTGAAAAGCGTCGTATTGCTTTTACATTCGGGCAACTTTGGAGCCAACCTAGACCTGTCGAGCACTGAAAGCCATAAATGAGCTATAAAGATGAATTTCAGGCCGGGACCGCCTTCCCGGCGGACCAGGTTGTTGTTGGTCCGGATCGCGCCGTTTACATATCGGTTTTGCTGATCGCCATCCTTGTCCTTGCCGCCGTCGGTATCTGGCCGGTTCTAGCCCTTGCTCTGAACGAAGAGGGCGGATTGTTCGAAACGATCTCGGCCGCTGCGCTGTTTGTCGCGGGCCTGGCTGCGCTCTGGCGCTATCCCGGCATAACTCGTCTTTACATCGCACTGGTCTGTCTGTTGCTGGCGGAAAGAGAGCTTGAGGCGGAAATCTATCCAGTTGACAGCCTGCCATATTGGGTCCTGAACGGTTTGGATAATTTGCTTGATATGACGCTGATCCGGGTGGTTCTGGCCGTCATCGTGATCGGAGGTGCCCTATGGCATGGAGCCCCGGCGGCTTGGCAGGCGGTAAAGCGACGGGCGCCTTTTTTCGTGATTTTCGTGCTGGCGGGATTGCTGGCGGTAACCGCTCAGCTGCTCGAGGAAGTTTCCGGAATTTACCAGGCAGATCTGTCCACACTTATGACAGTACGGCTCTTTGTTTTGGAAGAAACGCTTGAGATGTTCTTTTCGATTGGCATTTTGGCTTCTGTTCTGATCGGATGGCCAAAATCCGATGCCGAAGAGACGCTGAATGACCTCAACCAGAAACAACTGCCAGACACGCGCTGAAATCCGTCTGCCGACAGGCGAGCTGCGCGACGACATCCCGTTCTACACAAAAGTGCTCGGTATGAAGATGGATATGATCTATCCCGCCGACGATCCGCGTGTTGCCGTGTTTTCCGGCCACGGGTTGCGCCTTCGGGTCGAGAAGGACGCGCCCGAGGCCGCTGGTACGATCCGTATCCTGACAGACGATCCTGACGGTTTTGCTGATGGGCAGCGTACTTTGGTCGCGCCCAACGGCACGCGGGTTGAGATTGATGAAATGAACCCTCCGATGGTGATGCCCGAAACGGTGCATTCCTTCGTGGTGCGCAGGCTCAAGGATCAGGCCCCATGGATCATCGGGCGGGCAGGGATGCATTACCGCGATCTTGTGCCGGATCGGCTAGGTGGATCGATCATCGCCAGCCATATCCGTATACCCGATGGGGGCCCGGTGCCGGATATGGTGCATTTCCACAAGGTCGGGTTTCAACTGATTTTCTGCATCCATGGTTGGGTCGACGTCGTCTACGAGGATCAGGGCGACAAAATGCGCCTGACAGCTGGGGATTGCTTTATCCAACCCCCAGAAATCCGCCACCGGGTTCTTGAAGCCTCGAATAATGTTCAGGTGATCGAAATCGGTGTTCCCGCCGAACATGTCACCGAAATCGACCACGAGATGGACCTGCCTACGCCGAATTTCCGCCCGGACCGCGAATGGCAAGGGCAGCGTTTTGTTTATAACAAAGCCGAGAAATCAGCGTGGGGACCATTTCGCCTGCCAGGATACATCTGTCGCGACACGACGATTGCCGAGAATACCAAAGGTGTTGCAGGCGTGCAGGTCGTACGAAAAGGGCAGGGTGAACCGATCTGGGCAACGCATGACACGGATATCCATTTTACCTTCGTCATGACGGGCGAGGTAACTCTGAAAGGTGAAGGGCGCGATCCGTTCCGTTTGGAACAAGGGGATGCGTTCGTGATCCCGCCCGGTATGCGCACCAAACTGTCCGATCCTTCCGATGATGTCGAATTGCTTGAGGTTACGCTTCCGGGGATCTTCAATACCAAGCTGGGCTAAGAGGATTTTAGCCCAGGAATCTTGCGCGCGGGGGTTCAACTCCCTGCGCTCTTTCCTTTAGGGTATGATTTTCTGACCAGTTGATCAAAAACGGGGAATCGCCATGACTTTGAAAGATGCAGCACTGTCTGTTCGGGAAAAAGCCTATGCGCCTTATTCCAACTTCAAGGTTGGGGCGGCGATCCGGTCCGCATCCGGCGAGGTCCACGCGGGTTGCAACGTGGAAAACGTGGCCTATCCCGAAGGCACATGTGCCGAGGCCGGGGCAATCGCTGCGATGGTCGCTGCGGGCGAACAGGAATTGTCCGAGGTCTATGTTGTTGCCTCAAGTCCGCAACCGGTTCCGCCTTGTGGCGGTTGCCGGCAAAAGCTGGCCGAATTTGGCAAGCGGGACGTCAAGGTGACGCTGGCGACCGTGGATGGCGCCGAGTTTGTAACCACGATTGGACAATTGCTGCCGGGCGCTTTCGACGCCTCGCACATGGAGGACGTCTGATCCAATGGACGCCCGTTCGATCATTGCAAAACTGCGCCGGAACGAGGTGCCGACCGGAGATGAGCTGAACTGGTTCGCGCAAGGGTTGGCCGATGGTGGTGTCAGCGACGCCCAAGCGGGCGCTTTTGCCATGGCCGTCTGCATGGGTGGATTGGGCACCAAAGGGCGCGCCGATCTGACGATCGCTATGCGCGACAGCGGTGATGTGCTCAGCTGGGATTTCGATGGCCCGGTAATCGACAAACACTCGACCGGTGGGGTGGGGGATAGCGTAAGCCTTGTGCTCGCCCCTGCACTGGCCGAGTTGGGGGCTTATGTCCCCATGATCTCGGGCCGAGGTCTGGGGCATACTGGCGGTACCCTGGACAAGCTTGAGGCCATTCCCGGTGTCAGCACCCAGATCGGTCAGGACCGCCTGACGCAGATTTTGCGCGAAACCGGCGCGGCCATTGTCGGGGCCACGGGGCAGATCGCCCCGGCAGACAAACGCCTTTATGCGATCCGTGATGTGACGGCGACCGTTGAAAGCCTGGACCTGATCACAGCGTCGATCCTGTCCAAGAAACTGGCCGCCAGCCCCGAGGCTTTGGTGCTGGACGTCAAGGTCGGCAGCGGTGCGTTCATGAAGACGCTGGAAGATGCGCGCAAACTGGCAAAGGCCCTGTCGGAAACTGCGAATGCAGCAGGTTGCCGGACCTCGGCGGTCATCACCGATATGCACCAACCTTTGGCGCCTGCGCTGGGCAATGCGTTGGAAGTGGCCGAGGTGATGAAGGTCATGACGCAAGACCCCTATGCCCCGCTGGCCGAAATCTCGGCCGAGTTGGGCGGGGTTCTGCTGGCGGATGCCGGGATGTTCGCAACCGCCGAAGAAGGGCGCGACAAGATCACGGATGTCATCCGCGACGGTCGCGCGGCGGAACACTTTGGGCGTATGATGGCAGCCGTAGGCGCGCCGCTGCAGTTTGTTGAAAACTGGTCCCGGTACTTGCCAGAGGCCAGCGTGATCCTTGAAGTTCCGGCACCGACCAACGGACACATCACTGCGATTAACGGCGAAGCGCTGGGCCTGGCGGTAGTTGCGCTGGGCGGCGGGCGGCAGGTTGAAAACGACGTCATCGACCCGGCCGTGGGTCTGTCTGACATCGTCCGGCTAGGCGACAAAGTCGAGAAGGGTGCGCCGTTAGCAGTAATCCACGCGTCCCGGGAGGATGCCGCGCGGCAGGCCGCGGAGACCGTTCTCGGCGCGATCACGGTAGGCGCCGATGCCCCGGCAGAGCCCATCCTTGTCCACGAAAGGATTACGCCGTGACCCGCGCGTTTCTTGTGGTAATGGACTCGGTTGGCATCGGCGGCGCGCCGGATGCTGATCGGTTTTTCAATGGCGATGTGCCGGACACGGGTGCAAACACACTTGCCCATATTGCACAAGCTTGCGCCGAAGGACGGGCAGAAGACGGGCGCTCAGGCGCGCTGCACCTGCCAAACTTGGATGCGCTTGGGTTGGGGGCGGCAACGCGGTTGGCATCAGGAGCTGAAACGCCGGGGTTGGAGGTCGATCCGTCTGGGCGCTGGGGGTGCGCGAGAGAGCATTCACTGGGCAAGGATACACCTTCGGGCCATTGGGAGCTGGCCGGTCTGCCGGTGCCGTGGGAATGGCATTATTTCCCGGATACCACGCCTTCATTCCCTGCCGACCTAAGCCGGGCTGCGGCACAGGCGGCTGGAACAGACGGTATTCTGGGTGATTGTCACGCCTCGGGCACGACCATTATCGCCGATTTGGGGGCCGAGCATATACGGACCGGCTGGCCCATCTGCTACACTTCCGCCGACAGCGTGTTTCAGATCGCCGCGCATGAAGAGAGCTTTGGCCTCGACCGTCTGCTGGAGATGTGCAAAGCGCTCGCCCCGCGATTGCATGAGATGAAAGTTGGCCGCGTTATCGCACGGCCGTTTGTTGGTACACCTGAAGAGGGATTTACCCGCACCACCAACCGCAAGGATTTCGCGATCCTACCCCCCGCGCCAGTTCTGACAAATTGGGCACAAGACGCAGGCCGTCAGGTTCATGCCGTGGGCAAGATTGGTGACATCTTTTCGATGCAAGGAATCGACACGCTGCGAAAAGGGTCGGATGCCGAGTTGATGGGTCACCTGTCTGATCTGGTCGATGTGGCCGAAGAGGGTAGCCTGACCTTTGCCAATTTTGTTGAATTCGACAGCCTCTATGGCCACCGCCGCGATATCAGCGGCTATGCCCGCGCGCTAGAACGGTTCGACCGCGAAATCGGTGTGATCCTGAAAAAACTGCGCCCGGGCGATCTTATGCTTTTGACCGCCGATCACGGCAACGATCCCAGTTGGATCGGCACCGACCACACGCGCGAACAGGTGCCCGTTCTGATCGCCGGGCAAGGCACGGACCAAATCGGGGCCGTCGATTTTGCCGATGTCGCCGCAAGTATCGCACACCATCTGAACATTCCGGCACAAGGGCCGGGGAAGAGTTTTCTATGACCGTCGCAGACCTACCAAAAATCGAGTTGCACCTGCACCATGAAGGTGCAGCGCCGCCTGATTTCATCCGCCAGCTTGCGCATGAAAAACGCATAGACCTGAGCGGTATCTTTAAATCAGACGGAAGTTATGACTTCCGCGACTTCGCCCACTTTCTCAGCGTCTACGAGGCCGCCTGCGAAGTACTTAAATCGCCCGAGGATTTCCGTCGCCTGACTTTGGCCATTCTAGAGGAAAGCGCTGCGAATGGGGTGGTCTACTCGGAAACCTTCCTCAGCCCAGATTTCTGCGGCGGCGGGGATGTGCACGCCTGGCGTGACTATCTGAACGCCATTCAGGACGCGGCGGACGAGGCCGAGCGCAAGTTCGATATCACCCTGCGCGGCGTTGTCACCTGTGTTCGTCATTTCGGACCCGAGCAGGCAAAACAAAGCGCTTTTTGCGCGGCGGAAACCGCTGGTAATTGGATCACCGGATTTGGAATGGGCGGAAACGAGGGCGTCGGGACGCAGGGCGATTTCAAATGGGCCTTTGAATGTGCCCGCGAAGCTGGGCTGCGCTTGACCACCCATGCCGGAGAGTTCGGCGGCCCCGAAAGCGTTCGCGATGCTGTTCGGGACCTCGGTGTCGAACGGGTCGGCCACGGCGTGCGGGCCATTGAGGACGACGATCTGATCCGGGAACTTGTTGACCGCGAAGTCACGCTTGAAGTCTGCCCCGGTTCCAACGTGGTTCTGGGCCTGTTCCCAGATTTTGCGGCACATCCGATTGCCCGGTTGCGCGATCAGGGTGTAAACGTCACAGTTTCCACCGACGATCCGCCGTTTTTCCATACCACCATGCGGCGCGAATATGAGATGCTGCATCAGGCCTTTGGCTGGGACGCCGAGGATTTTGCGGCCCTGAACGACATAGCCCTGAACGCGGCCTTCTGCGATGATGACACCCGCGAACGGGTGAAGAAAAGACTGGAGAGAACATGAGCGAACACCTGACCGTCGTTGACCACCCGCTGGTGCAGCACAAACTGACGCTCATGCGGGACAAGGGCACCTCGACCGCCGTGTTCCGCCAGCTGTTGCGCGAGATCACCCTGCTGTTGGCCTATGAGGTCACGCGCGAACTCAAGCTGACCACCCGCCACATTGAAACACCAATGGAGGAAATGGACGCCCCCATTCTGGCGGGTAAAAAACTGGCTCTGGTGTCGATCCTGCGTGCCGGAAACGGAATGTTGGACGGGGTGCTGGAACTGGTCCCCTCGGCCCGTGTCGGGTTTGTCGGGCTGTACCGCGACGAAGAAACCCTGAAGCCTGTGCAATACTACTTCAAAGCGCCTGAAGGTCTGAAGGATCGGCTGGTCATCGCGGTTGATCCGATGCTGGCAACCGGCAACAGCTCGGCTGCGGCGATTGATTTGCTGAAAGAAGCCGGGGCGACCGATATCCGTTTCCTCTGCCTGCTGGCCGCGCCCGAAGGCGTCGCCCGCATGAAAGAGGCGCATCCTGACGTGAACATCGTCACGGCGTCGCTGGATCGCGAGTTGAACTCGAAAGGGTATATCATGCCTGGGTTGGGCGATGCCGGCGACCGGATGTTCGGCACCAAGTAACCGGCCTACTCGCCACAGATATTCTGCAGCCGGACCCAATCGCGGTCCGGCAGTACTTGCGGCAGCGGGCGCCCGGCCATCGGGTCGGCCTCGATCAGGCCGAGAGTGTCTTCCCCCGTGACATCCACAGCATAGGCATATGGCGTTGAAGGCAGCGCCGCCTGGGCGAATACCTCTAGCAAATCTTGATCGGACAAAGTTGGGCGCGGTTCTGACAAGACCTGCTCGGTATAGGTGTCAACGATCTCAGGTGTCAGTTCTCCGGTTGTCAGCAGGCGGAACGCCGTGGTCGGGCCAGTTCGATCCAGCACCTCGTCCAATGGGTCTTGTGCGGCGGCTCGCGCGCGTTCGGCGATGATGTAACCGGCAGCGATGGATGGGTCCTCGTGATCTTCGACCAATGAGCGGTTCAGCAGAATGATCCCACCAGGCAGGCCGAGGCTTGTTTGTACCCCTGCGGGCAGAATAACGACCTCTCGCACGCCGGTTCGGGCTGCCAGTTGGTCCAACGCAGCCTGCGCATCCTCTGAGGTGCACGAGACACCAGAAACCCGTTCAATCCGGTGCAGGATCGCATCCCCGATATCGTATCGCTTAATCTCGGGGACAACAGAAACGACGTGGTTTTGCAGCGCGGCTGGAACCCAAAGCAGCAATAATGCGGCAACTGCAGCAATCACACCCGCAACACTAAGCCAACGCAACCGTCCGGGATGCGGGCGCGACCGATCAATTGCCTTTTGCAAACGGTCGATCGCCGCGATCATCGTGGTCTCTGTTTCTTCCAGCTCCAGCGTTTCGTCGGGGTCGCCGTCCGGGTTGAAGATGGCTGGATAGCTTCCGGGATTCTGCCGCTCCAAAGCTGCCAGCGACCAGTGCGTCAGTGCCCGGTCGTTGAAATCAGAAATCGTCAGCGTTGCTTCGCCAATCGACACCACAACCTCGCGCCGCTGCACGTCGGGCGAGGGGCGCCACAGACCGGTGGCTTCGATCCGTTGGTACTGTTTCAGAGCCGTCATCAAGGTGAGGTTTGCTCGTTATTATTTTGCCCCAGCTTAACATGGTAAATTCAAAGGGCGCAAACCAGTTGCGCCATCTGCGATAAATGTGCTGGATACAACGACACGTGCAGGGTTGTCCTGTCGTGCCCCACCATTTTACCGAGGCGAAAGATGCAGGCGGACACTCAGACCTCACCGATACTGGCATCGGTGCTGATGATCAGCGCCATGGCGATCATCGGGGTGATCGACAATGTGGTGATCCTGTTGGCGGAAACGGTTGGCCTGTGGCAATTCCACCTGAGCCGCGCGTTGCTAATGTTGCCGCTGATCTTCGGTCTATCGCTATTGGGGCTGGGCAGTATGCGCCCGAAACGATTTGGCCCGGTGATTCTGCGCAGCGTACTGATCACCCTGGCCATGTTGTTCTATTTCGCATCGCTTGCGGTCATGCCGATTGCGCAGGCGCTGGCCGGGTTGTTCACATCGCCGATTTTTGTCCTTTTGATCTCGGCCCTGGCAATGAAGCAGCGGATTGGCCCTTGGCGTATTGTTGCGGTTCTACTGGGGTTTGCGGGAATTCTGTGCGTGCTGCAGCTTGACCCCTACGATTTCGATACTCGCAGCCTGTTGCCGGTCGCCGGGGGTCTGTTCTACGCGCTGAGTGCCGTTATCACGCGCAGCCATTGTTCCGATGAAAGCACCGTGGCGCTGCTGGCTGCGATGATCATCACGCTGGGATCGGCCGGGGCGATTGGCCTTCTGGTACTTGAGCTGTTTCCGGTGGCCGCGCCGGATGGTCCCGACGGCTTCGCCGCGCGGGGTTGGGTCTGGCAGATGCAACCTGCATTGCCGTGGATCGCAATACAGGCGGTTGGTTCCACGATTGCCGTCTTCATGTTGATCAAGGCCTATCAGGTGGGCGAGCCGTCCTATGTCGCGGTCTTTGAGTACTCGGTCATGATTTTTGGTCCGCTCTTTGCCTTTGCGGCTTTCGGGCAGGCGATCGGGCCGATGCAGATTGGCGGGATTGGCTTGATTGCAATCGCAGGTGCCCTGTTGGGATGGCGAGCAGGGCGCGAGGCTGCCCGGCCAGAACCGGTTTAGCCTTATCCTGAGGCCAGCCATTTGTTTTGGGTGGGCAATCGGGGATCATTCAGACCGGATACCGATGGGTGTAACACGACCTGCCCGATTTCAGCCGACGGGCTCAGACAGATTCGGCGGCACGGATGACCGCTGGTGTAAATTATAGTTTCCAAAAATCTGCCAATTTTTACCAATTGCGCAGTGTTGTTTAAAGAATTGTTGTTTTTCACGGCTTTAAGAGCGCAAATTGGGCGGCAATGTGTCTGAATTAAGTCGCCCATGGTTAAGTCGTGCTAGTCGTTATGAGTAGTTGTTTTTGTGTCAGAAATGGGTGCGACACGTGTTAAATGTACAGAGTGTTTTGAGTTATGAGGCCGTTCCGAACCGGGAAGTGCAGGACAATCCTGCGATTTCGCTGAACGCGCGTCGGGGTGGTTTTGTCCACGGAACTAAGATTGCGACGGATCGCGGTTGGCAGCCTGTTGAAGGACTGCAAGCAGGCGATCTGATCCGCACGATGGACAACGGGTTCAGGGCAGTCTCGCGGGTTGCGACGGATTGCATAGCAATCGCTGCCAGCGAGTCCAGGTCGGAAAACTTACCTGTCCGTGTGCCATCGGACACTTTGTATAACGGCGATCCGGTCTGGTTGATGCCAGAGCAGGGCGTGGCGTTGGACAACACCAAGCTGAGCCAGGGTCCAATCACGTTGCCGATCAGCATGCCCGTGGTGCCTGCGCGGGTTCTCAGTGGAACGTTTCGACTTTCGTCCAGCGCGCCCTCATTGCTGTTTGAGGTTTGTTCGTTGTTCTTTGAGCAAGACGAAGTGATCTATATCGAGGGTGGTTTGCGCGCCTTTTGTCCTGCGGGCCGCTTTGGGTCGAACAGCCGGCCCGCGAACGCCTCGTACAAGGTGGTCGATGCTGATCGGACCGAAGACCTGATCGACATGGTCGCGCATAGCAGGGACATTGCTGTTCTTGCGAATTCACTGGGCGCATTACCGGCTCCGATCATGCAGAACCCGATTTTTCCAGCGCGGCCTGTCATGGGTGCGCGACGTCCTGGTCGGCCGGGGCGGCCTGCTCCGATATTCTAATTTTTGTTAAGCTATTGATTAAAGAATGGCGCTGGCGCGGTAACCCGCACCAGCGTCAATTTTTTAGGCAGCTTTTGCTTCGGGGTCAAAGCGACCATAGAAGCTTTGGCCTTTCTCAGCCATCTCACGCAGCAGCGGCGGGCAGGCGAAGCGTTCGCCATACTGTGCCGTCAACTGGTCGCAGCGCTCGGCCGCGTAGGGCGTGCCGATGATGTCCAGCCAGCTGAGCGGACCACCCGACCATGGTGCAAAGCCCCAGCCAAGGATTGCGCCCACGTCGCCTTCGCGGATGTCCTCCAGAACGCCTTCTTCCAGCGCGCGGACCGCTTCCAGAACCTGTGCGAACATCAGACGTTCCTGTACTTCGATCAGGTCAGGCTGGTCCTCGGCATGCGGATATTTCTCCTGCAGACCCTTCCAGTACTCAGTGCGCTTGCCCTTTTCGTCATAGTCGAAGAAACCTGCGTTTGCCTTGCGTCCCAGACGACCCTCTTCCTCCATCCAGAAGATCAGATCATCGCCGGGGTTATCCGGATAGGCATTACCCATCGCGGCTTTGGTCGCGCGAGCAATTTTGGCGCCCAGATCAATCGAGGTCTCATCGTTCAGCTGGATCGGCCCAACGGGGAAGCCCAACTGACGCGCGGCGTTGTCGATCAACACTGGGCTGACGCCCTCGGTGATCATGCGCAGACCTTCGTTGATATAGGGAATGATGCAACGGTTGGCGTAGAAGAAACGCGCATCGTTGACCACGATCGGCGTCTTGCGGATCTGGCGCACATAGTCCAGCGCCTTGGCAACCGCGCGATCACCGGTTTCTTTACCCTTGATAATCTCGACTAGGAACATCTTCTCGACCGGTGAGAAGAAGTGAATACCGATGAACTGATCCGAGCGCACGGATGCTTTGGCCAGATCGGTGATCGGCAGGGTCGAAGTGTTCGAGGCAAAGATGCAATCCTCGGGGATAATCGCCTCGACCTTCTTGGTCATCTCGGCCTTGACGCCCACGTCTTCGAAGACGGCTTCGATGATCAGATCGCATCCTTTGAGGTTGTCCAGATCCGGGGTCGCGGTGATGCGGGCCAGCATGGCCTCTTTCTTCTCAGCCGTGACTTTGCCGCGCTTCATGCCCTTGTCGAGATAGCTCTCGGTATAGGCTTTGCCTTTGTCCGCAGCTTCCTGGTCGCGGTCCACAAGAACCACTTCCATCCCAGCCTGGGCCGACACCAGCGCGATACCGGCACCCATCATGCCTGCGCCCAGTACGCCGATCTTCTTGACCGACTGATCGGGAACACCGGCAGGACGCACGGCACCTTTTTCCAACGCTTCCTTGTTCAGGAACAGCGACCGGATCATCGCACCCGAAGAGGGGTTCATCAGGACAGAGGTGAACCAACGCGCCTCGATCTTCAGGGCGGTGTCGAAATCGACCAGCGCACCTTCGTAAACCGCGCTCAGCAGAGCCTTGGTCGCAGGGAAGGCGCCTTGGGTCTTGCCGTTTACCATCGCCGATGCACCAACGAAGTTCATGAAACCAGCAGGGTGGTAAGGCGCGCCGCCGGGCATCTTATAGCCCTTCGCATCCCACGGTTTGATGATGTCTGCGTCCTTGGCGTTCAGCACCCATTCCTTGGCTGCGGCCATCGGGTCGGCTGCGACTTCGTCAATATAACCCGCGCCCTTGGCTTTCTTGACGTCCAGCATTTTGCCTTCCAGCAGCAGCGGAGCCGCCGCAATCGCGCCAACCTTGCGGACCATCCGGGTGGTGCCACCCGCGCCGGGGAAGATGCCGACCATGATCTCGGGCAGGCCATATTTGGCCTTGGGGTTTTCGGCCGCAAAGATGCGGTGCGTGGACAGCGGCAGTTCCATGCCAATGCCTGCGGCAGTGCCGGGCAGAACGGTGGCAATCGGCTTGCCGCCCTTCTTGGTCTTGGGGTCCATGCCCGCCATCTCGATCTTACGCAGCAGTGCGTGCATCTGCATTGTGCCCTCGAACAAGCCTTTTGCCGGGTTGTCGCCCGCCTGTTCCTTCATCACTGCCAACAGGTTCAGGTCCATGCCACCAGCGAAGGACCCTTCCTTACCCGAGGTGATGATGATGCCTTTGACGTCGTCATCAGCCAGCGCCTGATCGACCAGATCGCTCAGCTGTGCCAGCCCGTCAAAGGACATCACGTTCATGGTTTTCCCGGGCACATCCCAGGTGATTGTGGCGACGCCGTCTGCGTCTTTGCTCAGAGTGAAATCAGTCATTGTCATCTCCAATCTGGTCAGCCGTCAACGGGCTGCCATCCTTGCGGGTGAAGGAGAATCCGTTCTCATCATCCTTCACCATCATGTCTAAGTCGCTGTAATATGCGGTCTCGGTCGGGGTCCGTGTTCCCACCACCAGAAAGGTCGCGGGCGCATCGGTTTTGTTCACAAGGTGATGGCCGTTGGCCTCACCTGCGGGCCAAGCGGCGCAGTCGCCGGGCTGCATCTCATGCTCACCATCGTCATCAATCAGCACGCAGGTGCCGCTGAGCATGATGGCAAATTCGTCCTGCTCCATGTGGTAATGGCGCAGCGAAGACATGCCCTGCGGTTCCAACCGCACGATGTTGACCCCGTATTGGGACAGCCCGCCTGCATCGCCCACACGCTGAACGAAACGACCTGCGGTCGCTTCAGCCAGCTTGCCGGGATAGGCCGAGCCGCCCTTGAACGGAATCTGAGAGAGATCCAGCTTGGGCATCAGACCCGCTCGATAATGGTTGCTGCACCCATGCCGGATGCAATGCAGAGCGTCGCCAGACCGGTTTCCTTGTCCTGACGCTCCAACTCATCCAGCAGAGTTCCAATGATCATCGCACCGGTTGCGCCCAGCGGGTGGCCCATAGCGATCGAGCCGCCGTTGACGTTGACCAAACCGGGGTCGACATCAAACGCCTGCTGGAAGCGCAGCACGACCGAGGCAAAGGCTTCGTTGACTTCGAACAGGTCCAGATCACTGATCTTCATACCGTTGTCGGCCAGAATCTTCTCGGTCACCGGTACCGGGCCAGTCAGCATGATGGTCGGGTCGGTGCCAATCTTGGCGGTTGCCTTGATGCGAGCGCGCGGCTTGAGGCCGTATTTCTCGCCGAACTCCTTGTTGCCGATGAGAACCGCCGCAGCACCATCCACGATGCCCGAGCTGTTGCCCGCGTGGTGGATGTGGTTGATCTTTTCCAGATGCGGGTATTTCAGCATGGCCACCTTGTCGAAGCCGGGCATCTGTTCGCCCATCATCTGGAAGGCCGGGTTCAGGCCACCAAGGCTTTGCATGTCAGTGCCGGGGCGCATGTATTCGTCGCGGTCCAGAATGGTCAGGCCGTTCTGATCCTTGATGGTGATAACCGATTTATCAAAACGGTTGTCTGCCCATGCTTCCGCGGCTCGGCGCTGCGATTCCATCGCCAACGCGTCGGCGTCGTCACGGCTAAAGCCATATTCGGTCGCGATAATGTCGGCCGAGATACCCTGCGGCACGAAGTAGGTCTCCATCGCCAGCGAAGGGTCAACCGCGATCGCTGCACCGTCGCTGCCCATTGCCACACGGCCCATCATTTCGACGCCACCTGCGATGTAAGCCTCACCTGCGCCACCTTTGACCTGGTTCGCCGCGAGGTTCACAGCTTCCATGCCGGAAGCGCAGAAACGGTTGATCGCCAGACCGGGGATCGACTGATCCAGATCAGAGGCCAGAACCGCCGAGCGTGCCAGACAGCCGCCTTGTTCCATCACTTGCGTGACGTTGCCCCAGATCACGTCTTCTACGGCGTGGCCTTCGAGGTTGTTACGCTCTTTCATCGCGTTCAGGGTCAGGGCGGACAGGCGCACCGAGGTTACCTCGTGCAGGCTGCCATCCTTGCGGCCCTTGCCGCGCGGGGTGCGCAGGGCGTCATAAATATAAGCTTCGGTCATGGGTCTTCTCCTCAAGCTCGATCCGACGGGTTGCCGGGCATCAGGTCATAGGGGTGTTTCCAGCCAGGCTGCTCGGACAAGCGAGACAGCCAGGCGTCGATATGGGGCCAGTCGGCGCGGTCAAAGCCGAATGGTTCGGGGTAATAGAGATAGCTGCAGCAGCTGAGATCGGCGTTCGTGACATCGTCGCCAACAATCCAGGCGCGGCCGTTCAGATGATCGTTCAACACTTGGTAAGCGGCCTTCAGGCGCCCTTGATTGAAAGCGATCACATCGGGATTGCGGTGCTGTTCCGGGAGGAAATTGATCAGGAAGCGGGTCAGGCCGGCCATCGAGCTGAGTTTGTGATTATCCCACAGCACCCAGCGCAGAACATCGTAATTCTCTTCCCGGTTCTTGCCACCGAACTTACCTGACTTCTCAGTCACATAGGTCTGAATGGCGCCAGACTGGCTTGTGCGGAAATCACCGTCGATCAGGACAGGTGCTTCGCCCATTTCATTCACTTCGGCGCGAAACTCGGGCGTGCGAGTTACACCTTTGAAAAAGTCGACAAAGACCGGTTCCCACTCCAGCCCGGACATTTCCAGCGCCAGCGCAGCCTTATAACTGTTTCCGCTTTCTCCGAAGCAATGAAGCATGATTGTCATGTGATCGCCCCTCCCAAGGCGCATGGTGCGAAGTCGAATTTCGCGTATTTCGAGAAAGACGAACCATAAGGCTAAGCGCCATTGGGGTTTGGCTTTCTGAAAACACGCCCACCTGATTGAAGGTGGCTGATGTTTTTACCGCTTGCGGTCATCCAGCTCCGAATTGAAGATACGCAGGCGGTGGGTCAGGTTGTCCTCGTTGATCACGCTGTTGAAATTCTCGAATAGAAACGACAGCGCCTCTCCTTCGTCCAATCCAGCATCACGCGCGAACGCTTTGAGCTTGCGATACCCGTCTTCGGTCATTGCGACGGGAAAGCGGCGGGTTAGTCGAAAACGCTTTGGCATGTGGTTCCTCCGGTAAGCTGGGTCCGGGCGATATCGCCCGGACCCAGACTGAGATCAGAAGTTCGCCGCGTCCAGAGCCATGACCGTGTCCGCGCCCGTCTGGATGCGCGCCAAATGCATGCCTGTGGCGGGCAGGCGGCGCGCCATGTAGAAGCGCCCGGTGTTGATCTTGGTCTCGTAGAACTCCTTGTCCGACGCGCCGCCATCCAGCGCATCTTGCGCGGCTTTGGCCATCTGCGCCCACATCAAGCCCAGGCAAACATGTCCGAACATGTGCATGAAGTCATAAGAACCGGACAGAGCATTGTTGGGGTTCTTCATGCCTTCCTGCATGAAGTACATGCCAGCGGCCTGCAGGTCTTTGGACGCAGCCTTCAGCGGTTCGATGAAGGCCTTGTCATAGGCTTCGTCTTTACCAGCGTTGTCTTTGCAGAAGGTCTTGACCATGTCGAAGAACGCCATGACGTGCTTGCCGCCGTCTTGCGCCAGCTTACGACCGACCAGATCCAGCGCCTGAACCCCATTGGCCCCTTCGTAGATCATCGCGATACGGGCATCGCGGGTGTATTGCGACATGCCCCATTCTTCGATGTAGCCGTGGCCGCCATAGACCTGCTGCGCCTGAACGGTCATGTCATAGCCCTGATCGGTCAAAAAGCCTTTGATGACCGGTGTCAGCAGCGAGATCAGTCCGTCCGCATCTTTGTCGTCAGACCGATGCGCCTTGTCGATCATGGTCGCGCCCCACAGGATGAACGCACGCGCACCTTCGGTGAAGCTTTTCTGGTCCATCAGGTTGCGGCGGATGTCCGGGTGCACGATCAGCGGATCAGCTGGGCCGTCCGGGTTCTTTACACCGGTCACGTCACGGCCCTGCAGGCGGTCTTTGGCGTATTCGACGGCATTCTGGTACGCGGCCTCTGCCTGAGACAGACCTTGCATGCCCACACCCAGACGCGCTTCGTTCATCATGGTGAACATGGCACGCATGCCTTTGTGCTCTTCGCCCAGCAGCCAGCCGGTGGCTTCGTCATAGTTCATGACGCAGGTCGAGTTGCCGTGGATACCCATCTTCTCTTCGATCTTGCCGACCGAAACTCCGTTACGCTCGCCCGGCGTACCATCTTCATTGACGATGAACTTGGGCACGATGAACAGGGAGACGCCCTTGATTCCTTCGGGGCCGCCGGGGATCTTGGCCAACACCAGGTGGATGATGTTGTCAGCCATGTCGTGATCTCCGGACGAGATAAATATCTTTTGGCCCGAAATCTTATAGCTGCCGTTGCCCTGCGGTTCTGCCTTGGTGCGCATCAGGCCCAGATCGGTGCCGCAATGCGGTTCCGTCAGGTTCATGGTGCCGGTCCATTCGCAGCTGACCATATTGGGCAGGTATTTGTCTTTCTGTTCGTCGGTTCCGTGCGCCAGGATCGCTGACGCCGCGCCGTGCGTCAGGCCCTGATACATCACGAATGCCTGGTTCGCAGCCGAGAACATCTCGCCAACGGCGGTGCCCAGGACGTATGGCATATTCTGACCGCCATACTCTTCCGGCATGTCGAGCCCAGTCCAGCCACCTTCTTTCATCTGCTCAAAGGCGTCTTTGAACCCGGTCGGCGTGTATACGATACCGTTTTCCAACCGGCATCCTTCGGTGTCCCCAACCACGTTCAGCGGGTGCAGAACATTGGTGGCCACTTTGCCTGCTTCTTCCAGAACGGCGCCTGTGAATTCGGCTTCAAGCTCGTTGTACCCCGGAACGTCGGAGTCCGAGATTTTCAGTACGTCGTGCAGAATGAACTGCGTATCTTTGGTTGGCGCGTTGTAGACGGGCATGTGAAGCTCCCTTTAATTCATATGTCCGGGTGGTAGGCAGGCGAGGGGGTTACTCGGCAGCCTTTTTGTCTTGTTTGACCGAGGCGATGACTTTCTCGCCCCAGCGCAACTGTTCTTTCAGGTCGTCGATCGCCTGGGTCAGTTCCTCACGGCGCGCTTCCATGTCTTCCAGACGCTCGCACGCAATTTCATAGGTGCGCGATATCTGAGTCATCTGTTGGTCGCCGACATGGTAAAGGTCCAGAAGCTGGCGAATTTCTTCCAGGCTGAACCCAAAGCGCTTGCCGCGCAGGATCAATTTCAGGCGGGCACGATCGCTTTTGGTGAACAGCCGTTTCTGGCCTTCACGGATCGGAAACAAAAGCTCTTTGGCCTCGTAGAACCGCAACGTACGGGGCGTGACATCATAGGTCTCGCACATTTCGCGGATGGTCATCAGATCTTCGGTCATGGTTTCAGCACTCTCGTCACTGGCGTCAATGAAAGTCAGTTGCGCAGTCGATGCGCACGTTACAACATGTAGATGACGTTCACGTAATGTGAACGCTGCGTCACAACAGAAGTTTACGTAACTTCCGCGCGCGTCAAGTCGCGGATTTCCGACTTTTTCGAATTTAACGTAACGGAATTTGGGGGTTCAAAAACCAAAAGAGCGACCCGGCACGCCTTAAGGCATGGTCGGACTTAGCCAGAGTTGCTACTTTTTCTGGAGCGCCATGGCGCGTCGACGGAATCACTCGAGGGATTTGGCCGTCTGGTCGCGCATCTCGGTCAGGGCATCAATCGCCTCGTCCAGTTGCTGCCGTTGCTGGTTCAGTTCGACGATCTGCTTATCCGCGACGTCGACAAAAGCGCGCATCTGGACCTCGTTGCCCTCATTTTCATAGATCAGCAGCCACTGGCGGATATCTTCCAGCGAAAATCCATACTTGCGGCCACGCAGGATCAAAGTCATGCGTGCGCATTCCCGCGGGCCATAATATCGCGATCTGCCTTCCCGATCGGGTTGCAGCAATTCGATGTACTCATAGTAGCGCAGGGTACGTGGAGTCACATCGTACTCGGCGCACATCTCTTTGAATGACAAACGGTTGTCGGACATTCCTGATCTCCTCTGGCGCAGCCTATGTTCTGTCAGCCGCAAGCGCAACCGGCGGGCTTGCTCTTTTGGCGGACACGGGCTCATAAAGGGATGAACCAAGAGAACGGATTCAAGTACATGGTCGACAAAGCCGCAATTGCGCGCCAATTCATCGAGGCGATCCCGCATGCAAAAGCGTTGGGTCTGAAGCTGACCTCAATCGGAAATGGTGAAGCAGGTATTACAATGCCGTACAGCAAAGAGCTTGTTGGCGATCCGCGCACCGGGGTGATTCATGGCGGCGCTGTATTTGCCGCATTGGACACCTGTTGTGGTGCCGCCGTCATGAGCCATCCGTCGGCTCCCGGCGGTACGGCGACAATTGACCTGAGGATCGACTACATGCGGGCGGCAACACCGGGACAGACGATAACGACCCAGGCGACATGCTACCACATCACACGGAACGTCGCCTTTGTGCGCGCGACGGCGATGGACGAAGACGAAGGTCTTCCGGTGGCCACAGCGGCAGGGTCATTCACGGTGGAGGGTTTGTAATGGCGCGTACTCGCCCCGAACCCGTCCAGGTCGTAAAACAACGCCGGGATGCGGCGCTGAACGCTATAGTCGAAGGTGTGCCCTACATCCGGTTCCTCGACATCGGCTTTGATCGCCGCGGTGATGAACTGACTGGCGTGTTGAATTTCGACCAGAAACTGATCGGCAACCCGTTACTGCCCGCATTACATGGCGGCGTCACGGCGGCGTTTCTAGAAGTCACGGCTGTCATCACGCTGAGTTGGGAGTTCTTGCTGCCCAAGATCGAAAGCGGGGAACTGAATGCCAGTGATATCGCCGACTATGAAACGGTACGTTTCCCAAAGACCGTCGATTTCACCGTCGACTATCTGCGGTCAGGCCTGCCGCGTGATGCCTATGCGCGCGCATTCATCAGCCGGGCCGGGCGTCGCTATGCCTCTGTCAGGGTCGAGGCCTGGCAAGACAATCACGCGAAGCTCTTTGCACAGGCTTCCGGGCATTTCCTGATGCCACAGCCCACTACTGACGAAAAATAGAACGCTATGCAGGACGCTTCGGCACCCATTACGCATAAGCGGGTGCTCCGGATTGCAGCGCCGATCGTATTGTCCAATGCGACGGTGCCAATACTGGGGGCGGTGGACACTGGTGTTGTGGGGCAGTTGGGGCAGGCGGCCCCGATAGGCGCTGTCGGCATGGGTGCCGTTATTCTGGCCACCATCTACTGGGTGTTCGGGTTCCTACGTATGGGGACAACCGGTCTTGCTGCCCAGGCACGTGGTGCAGGGGACACGGCGGAAACCGGAGCCTTGCTGATGCGCGGGCTGTTGCTGGGCGGCGCGGCGGGTCTGTTCTTTATATTGACGCAGGTCTGGTTGTTCTGGGGGGCGTTCGCCCTGTCTCCAGCCAGTCCAGAGGTTGAATCTCTGACCCGCGCCTATCTGGAGATCCGTATCTGGGGGGCTCCGGCTACGATCGCGCTTTTTGCCGTGACAGGTTGGCTGATCGCGGTAGAGCGCACCAAGGGTGTGTTCGTTTTGCAGATCTGGATGAACGGGCTGAACATCGTTCTGGATCTCTGGTTTGTTCTTGGCCTTGGCTGGGGCGTCGAAGGTGTCGCCATCGCGACGCTCATCGCCGAATGGACCGGGTTGGCGCTTGGTCTCTGGTTGTGCCACGACGCTTTCGCTGGAAATCAGTGGCGCGACTGGCCCAGGATCTTTGACCCAGCGCGTCTGCGCCGAATGATGCAGGTGAACGGCGACATCATGGTGCGTTCGGTGCTTTTGACCGGCGCGTTTACCACTTTTTTGTTTGTTGGTTCAGATCTGGGGGACGTCAATCTGGCGGCAAATCAGGTGCTGCTGCAATTTCTTGAGATCACGGCTTTTGCCTTGGACGGTTTCGCCTTCTCTGCCGAGGCGCTGGTGGGCAGTGCGGTCGGCGCGCGTGATCGGGCCCAGGTACGGCGCGCGTCGATCATGGCCTCGCAATGGGGCGTCGGAGGTGCGTTTGCCCTGGGTCTTGTGTTCTTTCTAACCGGACCATCCCTGATTGATCTGATGTCAACCTCACCGGAAGTACGGATTGCCGCGCGGGAGTTTCTGCTCTGGGCGGCCCTTGCGCCGGTGATCGGCGTAGCCAGCTGGATGTTCGACGGTATCTATATCGGGGCGACCTGGACCCGCGCCATGCGGCAGGCGATGATCCAGTCCGTCGCGATCTATGTGGTGGCCCTGTTCCTGCTGGTGCCGACGTTCGGCAACCATGGGCTTTGGGCCGCGCTGATGGTCCTGAACATCGTGCGCGGGGTCACGTTGGGATGGCGTTACCCTAAGCTGGAAGCGCAGATCGCCTAAAGCAGCGACAGCAGGTTTTCGGGCGGACGACCGATCGCGGCCTTATTGCTGGCCACGGCCAGAGGACGTTCGATCAGGATGGGGTTTTCCACCATCGCTTGAATCAAGTCATCGTCTGGTGTCGTTTTAGTCAGCCCCAGTTCTTTGAAGCGCTTTTCGCCCGTCCGTATCATCTCGATGGCCGGAACTCCCAATTGGGACAGCACTGCGCGCAACTCTTCGACTGACGGTGCATCCTCCAGATACTTCCGAATTTCGACCGTCGCACCGTTTTCTTCCAGCAATGCAAGTCCGGCGCGGGATTTCGAACAGCGCGGGTTGTGCCAATATTTGATCACAGCCAGTCCTCTCTTTTGCTGCCAACGGCCTGATCGACCGACGTGAAACCGTCCTGCTTCAGCAGGTCATCCAGACCTTGGGCAATCTCTGCTGCCAGCGAAATGCCGCCGTAGACCATAGCTGTATAGAACTGTACGGCTGATGCCCCGGCGCAAATCTTGGCGTATGCCTGCTTTGCTGACCCGATCCCGCCAACGCCGATCAGCGGGATTTTCCCGTCGGTCAGTTGGCTGAGCTGCGCCAGCACGTGGGTTGATTTCTGGAACACAGGTGCGCCGGACAGCCCGCCCGCTTGGCCCTTATGGGCACTTCGCAGGCCATCTCGTGACAGGGTGGTGTTGGTTGCAATCACTGCATCGACGCCGGTTTCGCGGGCCACTTCGGCGATGTCCTGCAATTCGGTCGCGGTCAGGTCGGGGGCAATCTTTAGAAAGATCGGCAGCGGACGGGGCAGAGCGTCACGGGTTTCAATCACGCCGCTTAACAGAGCAGAAAGTGCCGCCTTGCCCTGCAGATCCCGCAGCTTTTCCGTATTCGGAGATGAGACGTTGACCGTGGCAAAATCCAGATGCGCGGCGCAATGGGCCAGGACCTTGGCGAAATCGCCGGGGCGGTCGTCGCTGTCTTTGTTGGCACCCAGGTTCAGGCCAATCACCGCGTCCTTTGGACGGTCAGCCAGACGGCGGGCCATGACCTCCATGCCTTCGTTGTTGAACCCGAACCGGTTGATGGCGGCCATGTCCTGGGTCAGGCGGAACAGACGTGGTTTCGGGTTGCCGGGCTGCGGGCGCGGGGTCACGGCACCGACCTCGATAAACCCGAACCCTGCGCGAGACAGCGGCCTAAGTACCTCGCCGTTCTTATCAAACCCAGCGGCCAGTCCCACGGGGTTTGGCAAATCCAATCCCGCAACTTGAGTGCGCAGCCGAGGCGACGTCACTGGACCCGGCGCAGGAGCTAAACCGGCTTTTAGCGCCTTGATCGACAGGCTGTGTGCAGTCTCTGGATCCAAGCGGTGCAGGGCTGCCAGGCCCAGTTTTTCCGTCAGTTTCATCCGAATGCCTCTCCGACTTGGGCAGGGGCGCATCTTATTAGCCGAGAGGTCATGACCGCGGCTTGCCGGTGCACCACGGCTTTTTGATATGCAGGGTCCGTCACCATTTCCAAGAACGCGTTCGCAGAGGGATAACGGGCGATGAACACAGCGTCCCAGTCTTCGTCCTGCGGGCCGATCAGCGTTGTTTCAAACTCGCCGCGCCATAGGATCGAGGCACCAAGGCGGGCAATGATCGGTGCTGTTTCCGAGCCGTAGTTGCGATAGGCCTGCGCGCCGGACAGGCCGGCGTCGGCAAGTTCGTGCCCTGCGGGATACGCGGCATCGGTACGAAACTTAACCAGGTTCAGCATTTCGATCGGGTGGTTTCGATCGAGGTCCTTGAAGGCCTCAAACTGGGCACGCTCCGGATCGACAAATTCGGTCATTTCATTTCCTTCGGAAATTGGTGAACCGTTCCATCAAAAGGGAGGGCGTGCGACCAAACGATATCGCTCATACGAATCTGCCGGTAGAGATGCGGGAACAACGCATCACCGCGTGAGACTTCCCATTTCAGGTCGTCGCCCATCGCATCGGCGTCACATGCCAGCAGGGTCAGCCCTTCGACCCCGGCAAAATGTTTGGCGGCTGTTTCTGTCGCCTGCTTGGCAGTCGAGAAATGAACATATCCGTCAGAGACATCAATAGGCGCCCCGTCTGATGCGCCTTGCGCCTGTAACGTGGCCCATTCATCGGCCCGAAAAATTTTGTAAATCAGCATGCGGTCGTGATGCACCGGGCCACGGGTAGAATCAAGCCGGATTTCCCCCTTTGACTCTCGGCGTTGCGCGTCGCAACATCTCCGCAATTAACAATAGGGAGTTAAACTATGCTCACCCGTCTTTTGACATCTGCTGCGGTGCTCAGCCTGACCGCAGGCATGGCATTTGCCGAGTACAAACTGACGATTCTGCACACCAACGATTTCCACTCGCGTTTTGAGCCGATCAACAAGTACGACAGCGGTTGCGGTGATGAAGACAACGCCGAAGGCAAGTGTTTCGGTGGTTCCGCACGCCTGGTCACTGCGGTCGAAGAAGCACGTGGCCGTGCCGAAAACTCGATTCTGGTGGATGGTGGAGACCAGTTCCAGGGATCGTTGTTCTACACCTACTACAAGGGTAAGGTCGCGGCCGAGTTTATGAATAAGCTAGGCTACAACGCGATGACAGTGGGTAACCACGAATTCGACGACGGCCCCGAGGTTCTGCGCGGCTTTATCGACTCGGTCGATTTCCCGGTTCTGATGTCCAACGCGGATATCGCGGACGAAGAGTTGCTGACCGACAAAATCAAGAAATCGACCGTGATCGAAGTTGGCGGCGAAAAGATCGGCCTGATCGGCCTGACACCAATCGACACTGACGAGCTTGCCTCGCCCGGTCCGAATATCTCGTTCTCGGACCCGGTGCCTGCGGTTCAGGCCGAGGTGGACAAGCTGACCGGTGAAGGGGTTAACAAGATCATCGTTCTCAGCCACTCGGGCTACGGTGTGGATCAGCGCGTTGCGCAGGAAACCACCGGAGTTGACGTGATCGTAGGTGGTCACTCGAACACATATCTGTCGAATACGTCGGACAAGGCCGCTGGCCCGTATCCGACTGTGGTCAACGGCGTTCAGATTGTTCAGGCCTACGCCTATGGCAAATTCCTGGGTGAGCTGAATGTGACCTTTGACGATGACGGCAACGTGGTCTCGGCTGCTGGTGAGCCGCTGATCATGGACAACACCGTCACCGAGGATCAGGCCGCGCTGGATCGTATTGCCGAGCTGGCCGTGCCATTGGATGAAATCCGCAACAAAGTGGTTGCAAACTCTGCCGATGCCATCGAAGGCGACCGCGCTGTTTGTCGTGTTCAGGAATGCCAGATGGGCAACCTTGTGGCCGACGCAATGTTGGCACGCGTCGCGGATCAGGGCGTTAAGATTGCGATTGCCAACTCGGGCGGTCTGCGGGCTTCGATCGATCCGGGCGACGTGACCATGGGCGAAGTGCTGACCGTTCTGCCGTTCCAGAACACGCTGTCGACCTTTGAGATCAGCGGCCAGGGCGTCATCGATGCGCTGGAAAACGGCGTCAGCCAGGTGGAAGAGGTCAAAGGCCGCTTTCCGCAGGTTGCTGGCCTGACCTTCACCTGGGACCCGGCCGTTGCGCCGAACGAAGGACGTATCGCTGAGGTCATGGTTGCCGACGGAGACGGGTTTGTTCCCATCGATCCGGCCGCGACTTATCTGGTGGTCACCAACAACTACGTCCGCAATGGCGGTGACGGCTACAAGATGTTCTCGGGCGACGACAAGAACGCCTATGACTTTGGCCCCGATTTGGCAGATGTAACGGCGGAATACCTGGCCGAAAACGCGCCTTACACGCCCTATCTGGATGGGCGGATCAAGCAGAAGTAAATCTGTTTCGATATTCAACCCAAAAGGCCGCGTTTGACGCGGCCTTTTCAGTCTTATGGTCAGAAACGGCTTGATGGTGTTCCGCTCGGTATCGGTGCGGGCGACATTAACCTACAATTTCTGAAAAAGGGACAAAGCCTATGTGCGGACGGTTTGCCGTAACACTTCCCAACGATGCAATGGCGCAGCTTTTTTCGGCGCGCCCGGCTAACACTTTGCCTGCGGTGCCAAATTTCAACGTCTGCCCGACCAATCAGGTGCATGTGGTGCGCGCCGGGGAAACTGGGCGCACGCTTGATCCGCTGCGCTGGGGGTTTTTGCCCCATTGGTACAAGGCGGAAAACGCAGGACCTCTGTTGATCAACGCGCGGGCGGAAACGCTTGCCGAAAAGCCCGCCTTTCGCGCTGCATGCCGGGAACGCCGCTGCCTGATCGCCGCGACGGGGTTCTATGAATGGACTAAGACGGAACAAGGCGACAGGTTGCCATGGTACATCTTCCGTCAGGACAACGCACCGATTGCCCTTGCCGGTGTTTGGCAGGATTGGGGGCCTGAAGATGCGCGGCAGGGCACCTGCGCCATCGTCACGACGCCGGCCAACCGTCACCTCAGCGCGATCCATCATCGCATGCCTTTGATTCTGGAACCCGATGACTGGCCGCTGTGGCTGGGGGAGGCCGGAAAAGGGGCCGCGCGTCTGATGCAGCCGGGGGACGAAGATGTCCTCAGCTATCATCGCGTCAGCCCGACCGTGAATTCGAACCGCGCCAGCGGGCCGGAATTGATTGAACCGATCGAAGCTTAGGCTCGACTTTTCATTCTCAGCTTTGCGGGATAGACCTCTGACATGGTTCTGAAATTCGACAGCCTGCCCAATCTCTATGCGCATGAATTCGATACGGTGATCGACGTGCGCAGCCCGGCGGAATTTGCCGAGGACCATCTTCCCGGTGCCATTAGCCTTCCCGTTTTGGACAACGAGGAACGCGCCCGTGTCGGCACGATCTATGTTCAGGAAAGCCCCTTTCTGGCGCGCAAACTGGGGGCCGCGCTGGTGTTTCGGAATGCGGCCAATCACATCGAGAACAGCCTGTCCCATCATGAAGGCGGGTGGCAGCCGCTGGTGTATTGCTGGCGAGGGGGGCAAAGATCAGGGTCATTCACCTGGATGCTGCAACAGATCGGCTGGCGGGCCGAAGTGGTCGAAGGTGGCTATCGAACTTATCGCCGGTTGGTGAAACGGTATCTTTATGATGACCCGCTACCGCATCACCTGATTGCGTTGGACGGCTATACTGGCACGGCCAAGACCGAATTGTTGGCGCATCTTGCCGTACGTGGTGTTCAGGTTCTGGATCTGGAAGGCTTGGCTAACCATCGCGGATCCTTGCTGGGTGAAATGCCCGGCGGCCAACCCAGCCAAAAGGGGTTCGAGTCTGCCCTGTCGTCTGCGCTGTGCCGTCTGGACATGTCGCGCCCCGTGGTAGTTGAAGCGGAGTCGTCCAAAATCGGCTCTCTGATCTTGCCGCCGACGCTTTGGGCGGCCTTGCGTCAAGCCCCTCGCATCCAGATAACAGCCTCCGTTCAGGCGCGTTCGGACTACTTGGTATCCGCCTATGATGACGTTTTGTCGGGCTCTGACCGCCTCCGTGACCGCCTTTCCCCGCTGCGGTTTCACCGCGGGCATGACGTGGTGAACGGTTGGCTGGACATGATTGACGCTGGTGACAAACGCGCACTGACTCAGGCGTTGATCGAACAGCATTATGATCCTGCATATAGTAAGTCCAGCCGTGTGCGCAGGTCAGACGTTATCGCAAATATCCATGCGTCAGCGCTGGATGATGCTGGCTTGTCTGCAACAGCAGCGCAGATCGAAGCCATTCTGGGTCAGCTTTGAACGCGAAGCCCCGGCGCATCGGTCATGTGCCCAATGATTACGGCAGGATATCCCGCTTCGCGCAAAGTTTCGCAGATCATCTGTTCTTGATCTGCTGGTACCGCGGCCAGTAAGCCTCCGGCCGTCTGAGGATCATACAGCAGGTCAGCTTTGCCGCCCGTCGGTAGTTCGGGCGTAGTCGCACGATTGTCTTTGAACAAGGTTGACCGGATGCCCTGCGCGGCCAGTTCTTGCGCGCCGTCCATAACCGGAACTGCCTCTAGATCCAGGGTGGCACCGCAACCCGCGGCCTCGGTCATGCCCAGCAGGTGCCCGGCCAGACCAAATCCCGTTACATCGGTCATCGCATGTGCATCTACCAGTACTTCCGAAGCCCTGCCTTGTGGTTGCACCATATGTGCAAGAGCGGCCGCAACCCATTCACCCTTTGCCGCGCCCGCCATCTCTGCGGCCATCAGAACGCCGCTGCCCAATGGTTTGGTCAGGATCAAAGAATCACCAGGTGCCGCGCCGGACAGTGTGATCGGGTCGGCGTCGCACAGGCCAGTCAGGGTGAACCCGATCGTCATCTCGTCACCCATCGAGCTGTGCCCGCCGACAATCTCGGCCCCAGCGTTACGGATGACGTCGCTGGCCGTTGCCATGATCTCGGCCATGGTGCGATGCTGAAGGGTTGGCGACATGCGGGGCAGGATGATCGTTGCCGTGGCGGCTTGTGGGCGGGCTCCCATAGCCCAGATATCCCCGAGCGCGTGAACCGCTGCAATGCGCGTCATCAATGCGGGATCGTCCACGAAGCTGCGCAAATGGTCCGAGGTCATGACCTGCCGAGCACCCCCGGTCTGCAACAGGGCGGCATCATCGCCGGGCAGTGGAGTCACATCCGCACGAACAGGGGAGGGCAGATCGGCAAGCGCAGTATGCAGCGCACCGCGTCCGACCTTGGCACCACAGCCCCCGCACATGGGTTTGTCGCCCAAGGCTTCGGTTAAACCAGCCGCGTGATGGCGGGGTAAGGCCGGAGGCTTCATCTGCGGCAGATTGCGAAACTTGTCCATAAAACTTTGATCGATGTGGTTTTTCCATTTCCACATCAACGGCCCGCTGAACGAGGTCCCCAGCCGTTCTCCCAATGCAGACTTGCCGCCTAGTGATATGAGCTTGAGGTAATCCTTTTGCGGCTCATACCGCCGCATGGCACCTGACCCCAAGGCGGCCCTTAGGTTTTGGAACAAAACGGGGGCCTCGCGGACTGCATAGACACCTGCTTTGGGGCGGGGATTTTCGCTCAGATGTGCGCAGTCGCCCGCAGCAAAAATCGCAGTATCGCTGGACTGCAGGTGCCCGTCGACGCGGATGAAGCCGTCCTGAAGATCCAGCCCTGTATTCGTGATCCAGTCATAGGGTTTTGCACCGGCCGCACCAGTTACAAAGCTGGCCGCGATTTGACGGCCATCCTGCAGTGCGACGTGATCCTTGGCGATGTGCGAAACAGATGCCTGTTCGACCACTTCGATACCCAGATCAGCCATTGCCTTGCGAATGGTCTGCGCGGATTTGGGATGAGTCGCAGTCAGGGCATGTGCGCTGTCAATCAGGGTCAGGTGCGCGGTGCGCCCCTTGGTGCGCAAGGCAAAGGCCATAGCCATGATAAGCTCGGCACCGGCCACCCCGCCGCCGATCACAGCGACCGAGGCTTCACCTGATCTTTCCAGATATTCTACCCATCTGGCAGCAAACGGGCCCAACGGTTTGGCCGGAACCGCATGCTGGGCAAAACCCGGCACGGCGGGCATGTCCGATGTAATTCCGACATTGACTGAAGCCACGTCAAACGCCACCGGAGGACGGTCTGGCACATGAACCTCGCGCCGTTCTGGGTCGATGCCGGAAACCGCGCCCACAATGATCCGCGCGCCGGCAAAGCGGGCTAGTCTGACCAGATCTATGTTCAGGTCTTGACGTGCGTAGTGCCCGGCGACAAAGCCCGGCAGCATCCCCGAATATGGCGCCGTGGGACCGGGGTTGATCACCGTCACCCGTGCGCCAGCCAGGGGGTTCATGCCCCACTTGCGCAGCAACAATGCATGAGTGTGACCGCCGCCGATTAAAACCAGATCGCGGGTTAGGGGCAGCGGTGGGTGGTGCATCAAACTCAGGACTTGCTGTGATCAGGGACGTCTTCGACCTGCTCAACAGCGTGCGTAGCCCAAAGTTCATCCTCGCCCGCATCTGGCAGATCGCTGGGCTTTTCATGGCGGTGAATGTGCCATTTGGCAATGAACAGGGCTGTGATCGGCGCGGTCAGGAACAGGAACAATGTGATCAGAAGTTCGTGTAGCGACAGGTGCTGTTCGATCAGAACCGAGTGGCAGATCGATGCCAGCAACACGCCACCCACACCCAGGGTCGTCGCCTTGGTGGGTGCGTGCAGGCGGGACATCGGGTCTTTCAGCTTGATCATCCCGTATGAGCCGACAAAGCCGAATATGCCCGAGACGACCAGGAAGAAGGCGATCAGAAGTTCTATGATGAAACTCATACCACCCTCACTCAATGATATTGCCACGCAGCATGAAGCGCGCGTAGGCAACCGTTGAGACAAAGCCCAGCATGGCAATGATCATGGCAGATTCGAAGAACACTTCTGTTCCCAGAGTCAGACCATATAGGATCAACAGAGCGATCGTGTTGATGACCATCGTATCCAGCGCAAGAACGCGGGTGCCGACGCCGTCTGCGGTGATGATCCGCCAAAGGCACATCATAATGGCCGCGCCGAAGCAGGCGAATGCAAAGGCGATTGCAATGTCGATCATTCGAAAATCTCCTTCAGGCGACGCTCATAGCGGCTTTTGATCTGATCTCGCACGGCGTCAGGGTCGGGTGCATCCAGACAATGCACGAGCAGGTTATGCCCCTGCGCAGACAGATCGCTGCTGACGGTGCCGGGTGTCATGGTGATTGTACCTGCCAGCACCGTGATCGCCTCGGGGGTGCGCAATTCCAGCGGGACACAGATCCAGGCCGGCTGACGATCTGCGTCGCGTTTGAACAGGATAATCCGGGCGACAGTGACGTTGGCGACCACGATGTCCCACAGTACGACCAGGATGTATTCAACAACCATAGGCCAGTTGCGCAGCTTTGGGCGATCAGGCCAGTATGGTTGGGTGATAAAGGGGATGATAATCCCCAGGATCAGGCCAAAGACCAGCGAATTCAGGGTCATGTTGTTGGCCAGCAGGACCCAAACGATGGTCAGCAGGAATGTCAGGTGCGGGTGCGGAAAAATCCGGTGCAGAAGTCTGATCATGCGTCGCCTCCCAATACGGCTGCGATGTAGTTTTCGGGTGTGAACAATTGTTCCGCCGTCTTGTTGGTATACTCCAGCGCAGGCCCGGCAAACACCGTCAGTAGAACAAGGCCTATTGCCATTGCGAACACGGCCGTGAAGGTCAGGGCGGGGTTCGGCTCGGGCGCAGGTACGGGCTGGGCTTCTTCTTCGTTCTCCGGATTCATTTCGGTGTTGTGCTGGGCATCATGGCTTTTCCAGAAGATCAATGAGCCTGCCCGGGCAAAACCCACGATTGTGACGAAGGAACCGATTAGGATTACGGCCCAGATAGCGTTTGCATCCGGGGCGTCGCGCGCGGCATCCAGAACCAGCAGTTTGCCGATAAAGCCCGACAGCGGTGGCATACCCGCCAGCGCAATGGCCCCCACGAAGAACAGAGCCGAGATCAGACCCGTTTGCGGCATCGGAGCCGTTGGGGCAATCGCGCCGCCCCGACGCTCCATCACCAGATCGGCGACCAGGAACATAAGCGCGGTCGCCAGGGTTGAGTGATAGACATAGTACAACGCTGCTGCCGTCGCCGTCTCAGTGAACAGCGAGATCGCGATCAGCAAAGTTCCCATCGATGTGATGGCACAGAACGCCACCATACGCGCGATATGCTGTGTGCCCAGAATGCCGATGGCACCAACGGCCAGCGTCACCAAAGCGGCGGGTTGTAACCAAGCACCAACAAGCCCCTGCGTAGCCTCGACCTCTGGGCCGAAGCCCAGTGTGTACATCCGCAGAATCGAGTAGGCGCCAACCTTGGTCATGATCGCAAACAGGGCGGCTACTGGCATGGGCGCGCTGGCATAGCTCGCGGGTAGCCAGAAATGCAGCGGCAAGACAGCGGCCTTGATACAGAACACCAACAGCAGCAAAACTGCACCAACCCGCAGCAGGGCGGTGTCATCCGCTGGCAATTCGGCCACCCGCACGGCCAAGTCGGCCATGTTCAACGTTCCGGTGACAGCATAAAGCGTGCCTAAAGCAAACAGGAACAGGGTCGAACCAAGCAGGTTATAGGCCACATATTGCACCCCAGCCTTCAGCCGTACTGCACCGCCCCCATGCGTCATCAGGCCATAGGACGCGATCAGCAGAACTTCGAAGAAAACGAATAGGTTAAAGGCATCGCCGGTCAGAAATGCGCCGCAGACGCCCATCAACTGAAAGTGGAATAGGGCATGGAAGTGTTTGCCCCTGTCGTCCCAACCGGACGCGATCGCATAAAGAACGATCGGCAAAGCCAGCAGCGCCGTCAGCAGCACCATCATGGCCGATAGCCGGTCCAGCACCAGAACGATGCCAAAGGGCGCGGGCCAGTTGCCCAGTTCATAAACCTGAATATCGCCGCCTGCCGCCTGTGCGGTGACGGTCAGGGCAATCCCCAACAGGGCCACCACCCCAGCGACCGAAAAGATGCGTTGCAGGTCCAGGTGAAAGCGCAGGACCATGATGATGAACGGGGCCAGGATCGCGGGCAGGACGATTGGCGCAACGATCCAATGGTTCATGCGTCTTCTCCCGGCGCGTCAACGCTGTCATGGGCGTTCATGTCGATATGGTCATCCTTCGAGGACAGGTAGGCGCTGAGTGCGATCATCACGATCACAGCGGTCATTCCGAACGAGATCACGATGGCCGTCAGCACCAAAGCCTGCGGCAGCGGATCGGTATAGGGCACCTCTTTGTATTTGTTCAAAACAGCAGGCGCGTCCAAAGCCAATCGGCCCGTTGCGAACAGGAACACGTTCACGGCGTAAGTCAGCAGAGACAGGCCCAGAATGACAGGGAAGGTCCGGCGGCGCAGGATCAGGAATATCCCGGCAGCAGTCATGACGCCAACGGCAGAGGCTACGAGCGCTTCCATCAGACCTGCTCCTTGCTTTCTTCTTCTTGCGGCGGATTGTCTCGCAATGGGTTGATATCCATCGGGAATTCCTGCGCCATACCCGGTTGCCACGCAAATCGGGACAGGCTGTCCAGCGCCAGCATCACGGCCCCTAGAACAGCCAGGAAAACGCCGGTGTCGAACAGGATGGCGGTGGCCCATTCGAACTCTTCCAGCGGTGGCCAGTGAATATAGCCAAAATCGCTGGTCAGGAACGGACGATCGTTAAACCACGCACCCAGACCAGTAGCGGCGGCAATCAGCACGCCCCAGCCGATGGAGCCATGGTAGTAGAACCTCTGGCGTTCGATGGCCCAAGTATAACCGCTGGCCATGTATTGCATCAGGAAGGCGATTGCGACGACAAGGCCCGCGATGAAACCTCCGCCCGGCTGATTGTGGCCGCGGAAAAAGATATAAGCCCCGACCATCAGCGCGATGGGCATCATCATCCGGGTCACGACCACCATCATCAACGGATGCGAGTCCCCCGATTGCGGCCAATGTGGTTTCCGGTTCAGCAGGTAGCTGCGGACATTGGTGCCCAGAACGGCCTCGGTCAGGGCAAAAATGATAAGCGCGGCAATACCCAGAACGATGATTTCGCCAAAGGTATCAAATCCCCTGAAGTCCACGAGGATGACGTTGACCACATTGGTGCCGCCACCACCTTTGTAAGAATTCGCCAGATGGAATTCCGAAATCGTCGGAAAGGCAAAATCCCGCAGCAGCAGCGCATAGATCAACGCGCCCGAACCAATGCCCGCCACGACTGAGATTGCAGCGTCGCGCCAGCGGCGCGCGGCGCTGCTGTCCCAGGGCGTATCCGTGGGCAGGAAGTTCAGCGACAGCAGCAGCAGGATCATCGTGACCACTTCGACCGAGATCTGCGTCAGCGCCAGATCCGGGGCGGACAGATAGTTGAAGGCCATCGAAACGATCAGGCCGACAACACCAATTAGCACCAGCGACAACAGGCGATTGCGGTGGAACCACATAATCGCCAGCGTTGCACCCACAAGGCAGATCCATCCGATAAGCGGTATGATCTGAATGGGCAGCGCCTCTCGCGTGTCGGGGCCAATCGTGCCGGTTGTATAGGCATAATAACCCAGCGCAAGGGTGAAACCGATCATAATGATCGCGTAACGGCTGAGGACGCCGTTATGCAAAGTATCGGTGATCAACCGACTGAGTTTTGTCAGCACGCCGATCACAGTATCAAAGATCACCTTGGCCTCGGGGCGTGGCAGGGCATTCCAGATTTTCTCTTCATGCCGATGCAAGCTCAGCAGGAACAGACCGCCCAGTGTCGCCACCACGGACATATAGAGGGCAGGTGTGAAGCCGTGCCACAGTTTCAGCGAGTAATAGGGTAACTTCTCACCGCCAATGACCGCGCTGGACACAACAGCGACCAATGGGCCCACGATGGCGGCAGAGTTCAATCCGATCAGAACCACCAGCACGACAAGGAAGGCAGGCGCCAGCCACAGACCAACTGGCGGATCATGCGGATGGGCCGGGTAATCATGCCGCTCCGGACCCAGGAACACGTGGCTGACAAACCGGAAGGAATAGGCCGCTGAAAACAGCGCCGCCAACAATGCCAGACCCGGCACAAGATAATGAGAGTGCAGCCAAGTGGTGTGAACGGTCTCTTCCAGCATCATTTCCTTGGATAGAAACCCGTTCAGCGGCGGTATGCCCGCCATCGACAGAGCGGCGATCGTGCCAATCGTAAACGTAATTGGCATCAGGTGGCGTAAACCACCCAGCCTCTTGATATCGCGGGTGCCGGTCTCATGGTCCACTATCCCGGCGGTCATGAACAGCGCGGCCTTGAACGTGGCGTGGTTGATGATGTGAAATATCGCGGCTACGGCGGCGATCTTTGTGCCAAAGCCCAGCAACATGGTGACCAACCCCAGATGCGACACGGTCGAAAACGCCAGAAGGGCCTTGAGGTCATCCTTGAACAGAGCGATCACCGCGCCCATCAGCATGGTAATAAGTCCAGTTGTGGCAACAATGTAGAACCAAGCGTCGGTGCCGGCCAAAACGGGCCACATCCGGGCCATCAGAAACAACCCGGCCTTCACCATGGTGGCCGAGTGCAGGTAGGCAGAGACCGGTGTCGGGGCCGCCATGGCGTGGGGCAGCCAGAAATGGAATGGGAATTGCGCCGACTTGGTAAAGCAACCTAGCAGGATCAGGATCAACGCGGGCAGGTAATAGGGTGACGCCTGGATCAGCTCTTTGTTCTGCAAAATTACGCTTAGGTCATAAGACCCGACGATATTGCCCAGGATCAGCATCCCGGCGATCATTGCCAACCCGCCAGAGCCGGTCACTGCAAGCGCCATCCGCGCACCTTGACGTCCTTCGGGCAGGTGTTTCCAATATCCGATCAACAGGAAGGAACTAAGCGATGTGAGTTCCCAAAAGATAAGCAAAAGCAGTATGTTGTCGGACAGAACAATCCCGACCATCGCGCCCTGAAACAGCAGAAGATAGGTGTAGAACTGCCCCATCGGGTCCTCGCGCGACAGGTAGAACCGTGCGTACAGGATGATCAGCAACCCGATCCCAAGGATCAGCAGAGCAAACAGGAAACCCAACCCATCCAGCATGAAATTCGCGTTCAACCCAAGGGCAGGTATCCACTCGAACCGCGCAGTTACAACGTCGCCTCGCATCACAGACGGGATGTGGATCAACAGACCCATCAGCGCCAGAAATGTGGTCAACCCAGCAGCAGAAGCAGCTGCATTTCGTCCTGCCCTGATCAGAAGAGCTGGAAAAACAGCGCCGAGAAAAGGAAGGGCCGCGATGAGGAATAGGGACAAGTGCGATACTCCGTTCTGGGCGGTCAAGTAGTACTGATTTTGTAAGGATAATTTTCTTACTGTCCAGCTAATACAACTCATTTGCCGCGCGCCAACACAGCGAGGCTGCGGCTTTTGCCTGCAAAAATGACGTGAACTTGAACTGCCAGGATAAATTCGGCGCGGATTCCAATTCTGCGCTGTGATAGAAACCTGGTGTCAGGTCAGGAGGGTGCGACGTGGCCCGAAACATAAACCGATCCCGCAGGTGGATATTGATCGGAGGCGGTGCCGCAGCGGCGGGGGGATTTGCGATACGCGAATACCGGCTTATTCCGCCTGACTATGCGGGACGGCAACTTAGCGTGCAGGATGCACATACGCAGGCCGAGGCCGGAGACGTATTGTTGCTGGACATTCGAACCCCGAAAGAGTGGCAGTCCACCGGGATCGGAGAGGGCGCCCAATCTTTGGACATGCGCCGTGATGATTTCATTCCCGCTCTGACGCAGCTCGTCAAAGGTGACAAGGGCGCGGCAATTGCATTGATCTGTGCGCGGGGTGTGCGCTCGGCGCGGTTGGGCAACCGGCTGACCGAGGCAGGATTTACGAATATTATTGATGTGCCCGAAGGCATGTTGGGGTCGGCCGCCGGGCCGGGATGGGTGCGCGCCGGATTGCCGGTTCGCGACTACGACAGGAGTGCAGTATGATCCGGGAATTAACACTGGCAACGGGTTTGGCGCTGGTCGGGCAGTCGGGGCTGGCCGCCTGTGCCGATCAGGAGGGTATGTGCGAGACCACCTCGGGTGGATATCACATCGAACTGCCCGAAGATGAGAACCCTCCGCTGGTGGTGTTTCTACACGGCTATGGTGGCACCGCCACCGGTACGTTGAAAAACCGAGGCATGGTGGAACCTCTGCTGGAGCGCGGCTACGCTGTAATGGCGCCAGAAGGGTCGGAGCGCAACGGGCGGCAAAGCTGGAACTTCTTTCCGGGTTGGGAAGGACGCGATGAAACCGCCTTTTTGACCGAAGCGGTTCAGAATGCCGCGGATCGGTTTGGCGTTGATACGGACCGGGTCGTTCTGGGCGGATTTTCGGCAGGGGCCTTCATGGTCTACTACCTTGCTTGCGCGGCACCCGACACATTCTCGGCCTATGTACCGGTGTCTGGCGGGTTTTGGCGTCCGGATCCTGAGTCTTGTGATGGGCCTATTCGGATGTTCCACACCCATGGCTGGACGGACAATGTGGTGCCGCTGGAAGGGCGCTTGCTGGGCGGTGGCCGGTTTCATCAGGGCGACATCTTTGCCGGGCTCGAGATTTGGCGCATCGCAAATGGCTGCGTTGATACGAAGCCCAGCGGGTTCTCGACCACTGGTTCTTTCATGCGCCGATACTGGAGCGGGTGTGACGAGGGCAGCGCGCTGGAATTCGCGCTGTTCCCCGGTGGTCATTCGGTGCCCAAAGGCTGGGCTGACATGATGATTGACTGGTACGAAGGCCTGCCGGGTGGCTGATCACTCGGCAGGGGTCATCACGCCTTTACCCTCGATCACATTCTTCAGTTCATCCCTGTAACGACGGGCCGAGCGTGTGATTGCGGGCTCGTTAAAGTCCTCTTTCATGCCAACCATACGGCGCGCTGCACCGGCTGACACGCCGCTGAGTGCGGACAAGGGGATTGCGAAGGCAAGGCTGATCGCGATCGGAGCCAACCAGATTGATACAAGACCGGACAGGATGCCCACGCTAAGGGCCGCGCCGCTGATCGTTTCGACCGTGTGGCAAAGGATCAGCGTGCGCAGACCATAGCTGCCGCCATCCCGCGCCTGAGGGGACCAGCCCTTTTGGATACCAACGGTGGTACGAATGACGGCGATCATCTGTTGCACCATCAGAATGGGGGCGTAGAGGATCGACAGAACAACCTCGGCCAGGAATGAGGTCAGGAATTTGCGCCCGCCACCGAATTCGGCATAGCGCACACCGCTGAGCGGCAGGGCCAGAACACCCAGCACCTTTGGCGCAAGCAGCATCGCGTACATGACCAGAATGATCAGCACATGGCGGGTTTCCGTCATCTCGGGCCATTGCGGGAACAGTGGATTGTCTGGGCTGAAATAGTGCAGGACCGAGGCATCCTCACCCTGACCGATCAGCGCCCACATCACCAGCAGCGCAAACCAAAGCGGCGACATCAGATATCCGACTGCGCCGTGGAACATGTGGAACCGTGAAACCGACTGAAATCCGGCTGAGCCCAACAGCTTCAGGTGCTGCAAATTGCCCTGACACCAGCGCCGGTCGCGCAGGGCGTGATCAATCAGTGTCGGCGGTGTTTCTTCATAAGACCCGCGAATGCGGGGCAGGAATCGCACGCCCCAACCGGCCCGACGCAACAGACCGGCCTCGACGAAGTCATGGCTCATGATCAGTTTTTCCTGACCATTCAGCGCCCGCAGTTTCGGCAAACCCGCGCAATTGGCAAATGCTTGGGTGCGGATAATGGCGTTATGGCCCCAATAATTGCCTTCCTGACCGCACCAGCGCGCAAGCCCTTCGGCAAAAGCAATTCCATAGACGCCATTGGCGAACTGCTGCATTCGCGCAAAGACCGATTGTGCCCCGATCAGCTGAGGATAGCTCTGGATCAAACCGGCGCCCGGGTCCCGGGCCAGCGCATCGGTCAATCGGGCTATGGCGCGACCAGTCATCAGGCTGTCGGCATCCAATACCAGCATGGCATTCCACTCGGCACCCCAGCGGCTGACCCAGTCGGCGATGTTGCCAACCTTGCGGTCGGTGTTTTGTTCGCGACGGCGGTAATACAGTTCCAGCCCGGGGACGAGGGTGGTACGCAGCGCCTCGACACTGGCTTGCTCTTGTGCGGCGATCTCCGGGTCGCGCGTGTCCGAGAGGATGAACATGGCATAGTGATGCTGCCCACCGCGCGCCTGCAAGTCTTCAAGCATGGTCCGGGCATTGCCCAGCACGTTCCAGGGAACCTCGTTATAGACCGGCGTCAACAGGGCAACGCGCAGCGGTTGGGCGCGACCCTGACGTACGGGGCGCTCCTGCCGGGACAGGGAAACCATACCTAGCAGTACGGTGCAGACGGTGAAGGAAATCCAGAAGAAGTTGAATGAAATCAGTGTCAGAAGGATGGCCTCGATCAGGTTGATGCCTTCGGCGTCGAACCAGTCCGTCATCACCCATAACAGTCCCAGCGTCGCCGCCATTGCGGGCGAAAACGCCAGCGCACGCCAGAACCCGGCCGAGGGACGTTTGGCATCAGGAACCTGTGCATCCCGAAACCCTGCGCTGAAATCCTGCGCAGGCATGGCCAGAGGCGTCTCAGGCGGCATGATATGAAGGTCGCTGCTCATGAGGTCCAACGGTATAGCCAGACCTCAGAGGCTGGCTGTTTGTCTTTCAGCAACTGCGCGCGCAATTCAACATGGTCGCGGTCGCCGGGCTCGAACGAAAACGCAAGCCGCAAACCCCCTGTTTCTGGGTTGCGCTGCAGTACGCCTTCGGACGTTTCGGCGTGTGGCGAGTCCACGAAAATGGTCATCGCCTCCGGGTCGTCAAACAGCTCACTTTCTTCAAAATCGATGACGGCCAGACGCCCTTCACCAAACGTGTTGTCGCCCATGGCCGTGTTGATCACGCGCGCCATCGGAGTGCGCTGGGGCTCATCCCCCCAGATCAGGCGATAGGACAGGTCGACCTGGCTGCCAGCCGTATAGGGTTCGGCAGGGCGCCAGTAGGCAACGATGTTATCGTAGATTTCCTGATCCGCCGGAATTTCAACCAGCGTGACCGAGCCCTTGCCCCAATCCGCACCGGGTTCGACCCACAGGCTGGGGCGTTTGTGATAATTCGCCTCAAGATCCGCGTAATCCGAGAACTCACGCTTCCGCTGCATAAGGCCAAAGCCGCGCGGGTTGGTGTCGACGAAGGACGAAATCTGCAGGCGGGTCGGGTTCGCCAATGGCCGCCACAGAACCTCTCCAGCACCGTTGCGCACCAACAGACCATCGCTGTCGTGTACGGCAGGGCGAAAGTCGTCAAACCGGCTGTGGTTGGTCTGATCGAACAGGAACATCGACGTGCCGGGGGCGATACCCACATGCGTCAGCTCTTCGCGTGGGAATAGTTTGGCTTCGATATCCATGACGCAATCCGCACCGGCGGTGACATTGAACCGATACGCACCAGTCACGCTGGGGCTGTCCATCAGCGCGTGGACGACCATATCGCGCTGGCCGGGTTTTGGGCGTTCCAGCCAAAACCGGATGAATTCGGGGAATTCCTCTCCATCCGGGTCGCCGGTTTTCAGGGCCAGACCACGGGCGGAGAGGCCATAGACCTCATGCAGGCCAATAGCGCGGAAATAGCTGGCTCCTTGCCAGACGCAGAACTCATCGGTCTGGCCGGGGCGGTGCATTTCGGTGCGCAGACGCAGGCCGGAGAAGCCCAGAGTGTCGTCGATTGGCAGTTTCGGGACGTCCTCGGATTTGTCGAACATCTCAAGATCAAACGCGACCGGAGTAGCCATTCCATTTTCAACGGTTTCAACTTTAACAGTGCGCGGGAAGTACAGGCCCGGTGTGAAGAAATCGACGTTGAAGGGCGTTTCCGTTTCATACCAAAGCGCGCGGTCCAGCCGGAACCGGATCGATCGGTATTGCTGGTATGTCAGATCCTGCCATTCCTGCGGCACCATTTCGCGTTCCGCATAAGGTCGGCTGGCCAGATCGCGGGCCATCTCAATGACGACATTGCGGTCAAATGGGACCTCGCCGCCGGTGGCGAAGGTCGCGGGCGCAAATGCAAGCGCCGACGTTGAGACCAGAAATGCGCGACGTGTAAAATTCATTTCTTAGACTTCCAAGGTTGTGACTTAAACCAAGCGGCCATGTATGCCACGCCGATGATCATCGCAAAGCCAATCATGTTGGCGACGAAAACACTGGCAACATCCCGCCCACTCAGGTCCAGACCGACGCCGATAAGTCGTGCTGCAGCCATCGAAAATACGAACACTGCCAATGATTGCTGACCAACTTTGGTGATGACGGTCAGCAGGAACTGCCAGACCTTGGCCGCGGTACCCTGACCGGTTGCAATCAGGCGATGTCCATGTTCCCCGGCGACAACCCAGCCCAGATAGGCGAGTGACAGGAAATGTAGATAGCGGAACAGGCCAAAATCGGTTTTGTCGCGGAACTCTTTTGTGACCGGCCAGACCTTGCGGATTTCGTCAGCCAGATCTGGGGCCACTGCGTTGATCCATGTGAACACCTTCCACGAACCAAAAGGCATCGAGAAGATCAGGAACAGTGCTGCCGCCCAGATCAAGGTTTTCGATACCGGGGGGGCCGGTATCCAGCCGCGCATGAATGCAAAGCCGGTGAAAAACAGCAGCTGCCAACCAAAAGGATTGAAGAACCACTGCCGCTCAGACCACGGCTCGGCCGGTAGGTCCAGAACGTCGGTCTGCGCGACCAGCCAAATCGCGACAGATGCTGCGGCGACCGCCCAAAACCCGATCCGGTAGAGGCCCATAAACATGGGCATCATCGCCAGAACCACCAAGTACATCGGCAGGATGTCGAAATAGTTCGGAACATAGGTCAGCGTAAACAAACCCACGATCTGAGGCGCAGGATCGTTGAAGAAGTGCTGCAAATTCAAAGACGACACGTAGGTCTTTTCAAACAGCCCCGATTGATCCAGCGCCGCCATTGACATGGCGACAAAGAAGAACAGACAGATATGCGCCCAGTAGACCTGCCAGATACGGAACGAGACGCGGGCGGTGCCCATCCACCAACCCTTGCGCAGGAACGCTCCGCCAAAGGCAATCGCCGACGCCATGCCCGAGCAGAACACGAAAATCTCGGTCGCGTCCGAGAATCCAAACCGCGCGGGAATCCACTTTGCCCATGGATCGTTTGGGATATGGGCGATCAGGATGATGAACATCGCGATACCGCGATAGAAATCCAGGCGCGGGTCGCGCGTGCGGGCAGGCGCCGCCGCAGAGGCAGCCACTGGCGCAAAATCAGAAGCGGGCGAAACTGTCGCCATACGTATTCTGTCCTTCTTGGTCTTAGTTTTTGTTATTCAGCAGGGACGCTTTGTGCGTCTCCGTTGTCGCGTGCCGCATCGATCAATGTGCGGCGCGCAAGAGCGTAATTGTCTTCGCCCCCGGCTCTTTTGGCGCGACGGTCATCCAGGATGCGCTCGACAGCATCCAGGCGGCCGGCGCGCAGGCCGGAATCAATTGTGATGCGCTCGAATACATCACGTTGGGCGTGGCTTCCACCTGCCAGTTGCATACCTGCTCGAGCGTTTGATAAAAAGTCGAAGGCGTCGCCGTAAAGGCCTTCGCCAAAGGCCTCAAGTCCTTTGGCGGCCGCAATGCCCGGATCGGACATGCGGATCGGGGTGTCCCCTTGATTGCGCTGCGCATCTTTCTGAATACGCTGCAACATCTTGCTGGTCGCCTCTGGGCGATTGTCGCCGGTCAGGGCCAGAAGATAGTGAAGATCGGCAAAGATCAGACAACCATCTTCGGTCCGCGCCGCACTGAGATCCGCCAGTTCTTCCCAGCGGTTGCCCACGTTGACCCCCTCAAGCTCAAGCCGTGACAGCAGGGACGTGGCGTTCGAGATATCGCGGTAGTCGTCGGTTTTGTCCTGACGGATGTAGTTGTCATACAGCTCCATCACCTGATCGACCTGACCCAGATCCAGATGCATCAGCGCCTTGTGCCACCAGACGTGATAGCGGAAGTTGTTGCAGTGGGTCCAAGCCTCTTCGCGACCCGCGAGCCAATCAAGGCCCAGCTGCGCGTTGCCTGTCATCTCATGCACGTGTGCAACGGCGTGCAGACCCCAGGCATCGTCCGACACCATCCACAGCGCCTGTCGCCCGGCGATTTCGGCCTTTTCGTAGGCACCGGTCTCTTCCAATGCAAAGGAATGACAACCCAGCAGGTAACCGCGGCCGGCATGATCGGGTTCATAAGCGGGCAGAACGCGCTCGATCGACCGGCGCATCCCTTCCGAGTCGCCAAGTACAAATCTCGTCGCGTGGCTGAGTTTCATGGCCAGCGAGTCTTGTGGGTGATCCCGCAGAATCTCTTCGAACTTTTGGATGGCTTGCGTGGGCAGGTCGGCCAGATACAGTCCCAGAGCTTCGACATAGAGCCGTTCGCGGGCCGAGACCGGCTGACGTTCCATGGCGCTGTTGGCGGCTGCCATTGCTTCGACGGCGACCGGCATCATCTCGCGGCGGCCCAGCAGGACCATGAACAAGCCTTTGATCGCGTGACCCAGGGCAAAATCGGGCTCAAGCTCAAGAACCTTGCCAAGATGCTGTGGCGTAACGGCGGCATGGGCCATGAACCCAAGCAGAACACCATCCCACGCCTCGGCACTTGCCGGGTGGCTAAGGGTGTTCATCTGTCCGAAAACGTCTTGCTTCATGTTCATGTTCCGATCCAATCGAGAATATCTACAGCACTTGATGTATCAGAGACTGTGGGCGGGTCGTATCAGTATCGGCCCTGCTCTCGAATTGGTGAAATGCCGTGTGGACAAAAATTGAAAAAAACCGCCGATTCAAGGGCATGTTTCAGCAACATGCCGCCGAAACGGGCACAGTGTTTCAATCGTCAAAGGGGTTTTTAGCGCGTAAAACGGCCTGCGTATCGGCCCCAAAGACGGGCGGGGCAGCCCGATATGTTACAGGTGTGCGCGACAGTTTCAGCGGATTCCCGATCAGTTGAACGTCGCCCGGTTCGGCCTGCATCGCGATCTGCATCTGGCGGGCTTCGACCTGATCGGTTGCAAAAACCTGATCCAAAGTCTGTGCCGGGCCAACCGGAACTTTGCGGGCCTCGAGATGCGCAATCATGGTCTCAGACGCGTGGGTCTTCACCACCGGACGCAGCACGGCGTTTAATGCGTCACGATTTTCCAGCCGGGCGGGGTTGGTGGCGAAACGGGGGTCATCAGCCAGATCGGGGTGCTCGATGCATTCACAGAAGCGTCGGAACTGACTGTCATTGCCAACGGCCAGAATGACGTGGCCATCGGCGGTTTCATAGACGTCATAGGGCACGATATTTGGGTGTCCGTTGCCGCGCCTTTGGGGCACGTTTCCCGAGGTCAGGTAGTTCACCCCTTCGTTGATCAACCAGGCAATCTGCGCATCCACCAGCGCCAGATCAATCTGCTGGCCTTCGCCGGTCTGATCGCGGTGGCGCAGGGCGGCCAGAATGCCGACACTTGCGTACATTCCGCACATAACATCGGCGATGCCCACGCCCACCTTCATCGGCGCGCCATCGGGTTCGCCTGTCAGCGACATGATCCCACCGTACCCCTGCGCCATCAGGTCATAACCCGGCTTAGACGCATTTGGCCCGGTCTGGCCGTAACCCGATATCGAGCAATAGACTAGGCTGGGAAAGTCTTGCGACAACGTGGCGTAGTCCAGACCGTATTTCGCCAATCCGCCGGGTTTGAAGTTCTCGATCAGAATGTCCGCATGCGAGGCCAACCGTTTGATTTCAGATTGCCCCTCGGTCGTGGTGATGTCGATAGCCACGGATTTCTTGTTGCGGTTGGCCGACATGAAATAAGCGCTTAGATCGGACCGGTTGCCTTGCGCGTCTTCGACGTAAGGAGGGCCCCATTGGCGGGTGTCATCCCCGCCGGTCGTGGGGTTTTCGATCTTGATCACGCTGGCCCCCAGATCGCCCAGCAACTGCGTGCAGGTCGGTCCGGCCAAAATGCGACTGAGGTCCAGGACTTTGACGCCCTTCAGCGGTCCTTCAGATCCGGCCATCATAGCCTCCACGATCAATTTCGGCGGCAATCACGGTGAAAGAGTTGGCCTTCAACGCCTCATTCAGGGCAGTGCGCAGTTCCTCGCGGTTTCGAACGGTGTGACCGTTGCCGCCAAACGCCCGGCCCATGGCGGCAAAGTCATGGCGGTCGAAATCGACACCTCTGTTGCCCATCTGGCGCTGACGTTGTTTCAGCTCGATCAACGCGAGGCTTGCATCGACAAAGACCAGAAAGATCGGGTTTCCGCCCATTTCGGCGGCGGTCGACAGCTCTCCGGCGACCATCAGGAACCCGGCGTCGCCCGAAAAACTGATAACCGGGCGGTTTGGTTCGGCCAGTTTCAGACCAATCGCCATTGGCACGGCGCAGCCCATGGTACACAGCGCCGAGGACTGGATCAGTCCGCGTTCCTCGGAACAATCCCACATCTGACTCAGCAAGATACGATGCGCGCCGCTGTCGGCCGTAGCCAGCGTTTCGGCAGGCAGGGTTGCACGGGTTTCGGCGATGACGGCGGCGGGACCCCATTCTTCGTCGGTCGGGAACGCCTGAGCCAGCGCGGCTTTGACCTGTGCGGGTTCACCGCCCGGCCACGTATCGCGGGCAGGGTTGCCCTTTGCCATGGCCTCCAACGTAGCACCCGTATCGGCGACCATATTCAGGCTGGCCTGATGCATATAGTGGTCATTGATCACAGCCGAGATGTCGATAACGCGCTTTTCTTCGGGGTCCCAGACCTCGCGCCAGCCTGGGCGCATCTCAATAGGGTCGTAGCCAAGGCACAAGACTAGATCGGCTTGTTCGACCAGCGGCAAAAGGTGTTTGTCGGCCAGCGGTGACAATCCGGCCCCGCCAAGGCACAGGGGGTGATCTTCAGCCACAACTCCCTTGGCTTTGTAAGTCGTGACAAAGGGGATGCCAAAATGTTCCAGAAACGCCTGCACGATATTGCGCGACCCGTCATACAGCACGTCCAGCCCGACAATCGCAATGGGACGTTCCGCGTCAGCCACCCAACGGCGCGCTTTTTCAAGGCAATTGCCCTCTGGCGCGACGGCTGCAGCCCTGACAAGTCGCCGCTTCTTGACGCCGGACACACGCATATCCGCAACCGAGATCGGAACGTCGATATGCACCGGCCCGGGGCGCGGCTGGTTGGCCAGCGATACGGCCTTGTCTGCCACGATATCCGCGCCCTGTGCCGTCAGTTTAAAGGTTCCTTTGGTGATCGAGCGATAGACCTGTGCGTGATCCATAACCTGATGGGTATAAGTCAGCGCTTCATCCGCATCGACGCAACCGGTCAGCACGATCATCGGCACCCGGTCCTGCAAGGCGTTGGCGACCACGTTGATCCCGTTCATCGCACCGGGGCCAAGCGTCGCCACCAGAATGGCAGGTGCACCGTCGCGGTGATGCACGGCTTCGGCCATGAAACCGGCGGCGTTTTCGTGCTTGGTCAGGTGAAAGGTGATCCCCGCCTGTTCCAGCGCATTCACCAACGTCAGAACCTCGCCACCGGGCATACCAAAGGCATGGCGGCATCCGGCCTCGAAAAGTCTTTGGGCCAAAAGGTCCGCGGCGCGGGGCGAAAGGTCCTGCATTAGTTATGCTCCGAAATACTACGTCATTGCAGATTGCGGAGGACGCGTCCGGACGCAAGCAGGTTCACGGCAGTGTGACTAATTGACTGCGGATTCCGCCACGGCCTGAAACTTTTTATCCAGTTCCGCCGCAATTTCTTGCAGTGGCTCACCGCCTTGCTGGGCATAGGGCGCAAAGACATGGCTTGGGGTTTTGTAGGACAAAGTCGCCGTGCCGTCCGCATTTTCGGTCACGTAGAACCGGATGGGCGCTTCGATCATTGCGTTGACCGAGGTTTCCAGAACCCGAACTGCATAGTCGTTGTTAAAGGCACCGATCACTAAGTTTCCGGGAATGATGATGCCACGGGCCGCTGCCGCCTTGGTGGGCCCGGCCTGCGTTACAACAATCAGACCGTTATCTTTGACCGCGGCCTTCGTATCCGCGACCAACGCTTGATAGCTTTTGGCGGTCGAATGAATGGCCCAGCCTGGTAGAGCTTCTTGCGCCAGCGCGGGAAAGGCCAGCAAACACAGTACGGTCGAAATAGCCTTCATTGCGCTGTCCTCTTGGGTACGGGTGCGAAGTTGATGCCAGAAACTCGTATTTCGCGCAGTCACAATCCCGTGGGTAGCAGCCGCAGTGGATGCTTTCGGATCAGTCCAGGCGCCTTTTCAGCAGATAAATGTCCATGATCCAGCCATGATCTGCCCGCGCTTTTGCCCGTGTTTCGATAATCTGCGACGCCAAATCAGCCAAAGGACCGTGGATCAGGATTTCTTCCTTCATCCCCACATAAGCGCCCCACCAGATTTCGTAGTCGGCCATCTCAAGGCTTTGAAACGAACACTCGCCGTCCAGCATAACAGCCACTTTTGAGGCATTTAGCGGCCAGCCTTCATCCCGAATGCGCCGACCTGTGGTCACGACATACGGCGCGCCCAGATCGTTGATCGGTATCGCATGCGCCGCTGTCAATGCCTGCAGCGCAGTGATGCCGGGGATCACACGTGTTTCCGGTTGGGGCTTCAGTCGTGAGGCGATGCGCAGCGAACTGTCATAAAGCGACGGATCGCCCCAGATCAAAAGAGCTACCCGCTTTGCATCAGGGTGCGCCGCGATCGCCTCCTGCCACCGCAGAGCGATGGCATCGTGCCATTCATCAACGCCGCGCAGATAGCCATCATCGGCGCGTCGTTTGGGAATATCAAAATATGCGATCTGTGGCGCAGTGTCGGTCACCTGCGCGATAATCTCTTCCCTCAAACCGGCCAGATCGGCTTTGTTCTCGCCCTTGCGCGGGATCAGGATCAGGTCTGCGTCCCGAATGGCACTAGCGCCTTGAAACGTCAGGTGGTCCGGATTGCCGGTGCCAATACCGATCAGGGTCAGGTCAATCATCGTCAGTCTCTGCAAGCGGGCCGTAAAGGATCAGGGCAGGGGCCGTGCCGATCTCAGCGCCCAACTTGTCCGCCAACTCACCAACCGTGGATCGGAGTAGTACCTGATCCGGGGTTGAGACGGATTCGGCCATCAGCGCCGGTGTTTCCAGCGGCAAGCCATGTTCATTCAGTGTCTTGACCAGCAAAGGAAATGTGCGCTTGCCCATGAATACAACGGTGGTGGCATCTGGGTCGGCAAGGGCGGTCAGATTCAGATCGTCCGGCAGCTTGCCACTGACATCGTGGCCGGTGACGAATTGTACGCGGCGCGCCGTGAGCCGTCGCGTCAGGGGAATGCCAGCTGCCGCTGCTGCGGCAACCGCCGAGGGGATGCCAGGGATAATCTCATATTCGATTCCTGCCTCGCGCAGCGCCACCAGTTCTTCTTCCAGACGCCCAAACAGACCGCCATCGCCGGATTTCAAGCGCACAACGCGGGCACCGGTTTTGGCGTAGTCCACCAACAGGCGGCTGACGTGGTCTTGTTTTGGTGACGGGCGACCGGCGCGTTTGCCGACGCCAACAAGGTCTGCGTCCTGATGCGCATGGCTCAGGATTGGGCCACTGCTGAGGTCATCGAACAGCACTGCGTCTGCCTTTTGCATCCGGTCCACGGCCTTAAGCGTCAGCAGTTCCGGATCCCCGGGACCGGAGCCAATGAACGAAACGAAACCGCTCATGCCTGCGCCTCAGCGATCAGGTGAAAGAATGTTCCGGTCACGTTGCCGCGAATTGATCCGGTTTGTGGTCCCTCAACCCCTTCAGCATCGAACACCCGCGCCAAAGGTGCGTCGGGTTGCTCGAGGATCGAAGAATAGTGAAACTCATGGCCACGCAATGTCGCTTCAGCGGCATACCCTGCCATTGGGGCCAGCAATTGCGCCTTGCGATACCCAAGATTGAACTTTCGTTTCTCATAGGACGTCACGAGCCCAAGCAGACCCGCCATCTGATGTCGGACCCCTTCCTTGTCGACCAGAGCTTCGCCCAAGGCCATATACCCTCCGCACTCACCATGAACGGGTTTTGTCTCCGCATGTTTGCGCAGACCGCTCAGGAATGTGTCGGCAGCAGCCAAAGTGCCCGCGTGCAGTTCGGGATATCCACCTGGCAACCAGACCAGATCGGCATTAGCAGCCGGGGCTTCATTAGCCAGCGGTGAAAACGGCAGGATTTCCGCCCCCGCCGCGCGCCAGCCTTCAAGCAAATGCGGGTAGGTGAACGAAAACGCCGCATCTCGTGCAAGCGCGATCCGTTGTGCCGGAGGCCGCGGCAGCGCGGCTGACGATGGCCCAATGGGGCCTGAGGAAGCCGCTGCCTTGATCGCCTCAAGATCCACATGCTCGCGCAGGAATGTGGCGTAACCGGCAATCGCGCTTTCCAGATCCGGGTGCTCGACCGCCTGAATCAAACCAAGATGCCGCTCGGGCAGGGTCAGATCTCCACGCCGGGGCAACACGCCCAGAACCGGCAATCCTGCTCGCTCCATACCCAACCGGGTCAGGCGTTCATGGCGTGGGCTGGCGCAGCGGTTCAGGATCACACCGGCAAACGGCAGGTCGGGGTTGTACATCCGAAACCCCAATGCGGTTGCCGCTGCCGATTGCGCCTGACCGCCCACATCCAGCACCAAAACCACGGGCCAGCCCATACGCTGCGCGGTTTCGGCGCTTGATCCGTGCCCAAGCTCTCCGGGCTTGGCAACGCCGTCGAACAGGCCCATCGAACCTTCGGCCACAACGATATCCGCGCCCTCGGCCTGGGCAGAAATCGCGTTCAGCAGCGGATCGGCCATCGCCCAGCTGTCCAAATTGAATGAGGCGCGTCCGGCTGCAGCGCGGTGAAAGGCTGGGTCGATATAGTCCGGGCCACTTTTGAATGGCTGTACGGTCAGGCCATCCTCGGCCAGTGCACGCAGAAGGCCCAGCATGACGGTGGTTTTTCCCGTCCCCGACGACGGCGCGGAAATAAGCAATCCCGGCGGGTTAGTCATCGCCGTGACTCCAGCTTGACCACGGGCTGTCCGCGCTTTGCGGGCGATACCGGCGGTCATAATCTTTTGAATACAGACAGCTTTCGTCAAAGCCTTCGCCCGCAAGGGCAGGACCGACCATAATCAGAGCGGTCCGGGAAATACTTTCGTCCAGCGCGTCTTTCAGGGTCGCCAATGTGGCGCGAATGATCCGTTCATCCGGCCAGCTGGCGCGGTATACCACTGCCACCGGGCAGTCAGCTCCATAGGCCGGGGTAAGGTCCGCGATCACGTTGTCCAGATTTCCGATCGACAGGTGAATGGCTAGCGTCGCGCCGGTCCGGGCAAAGTTTTTAAGCGTTTCGCCTTCAGGCATTGAGGACGCGCGCCCGGGCGTCCGGGTCAGGACCACTGACTGCGCCAAACCGGGCAAGGTCAGTTCCGTTCCCAGCGAAGCAGCCGCTGCGGCGAAGGACGGTACACCGGGGGTCACGCTGACCGGAATGCCCATCTCTTTCAACCGCCGGATCTGTTCACCCATTGCCGACCAAACCGACAGGTCTCCGGAATGCAGACGTGCTATGTCATGGCCAGCCTTATGCGCCGCCTCAATCTCGGCCATGATCTGATCCAGATCCATTGGCGCGGTGTTGATGATCTTTGCGCCCTCGGGGCAGTGGGCCAGAATTTCCTCGGGCACCAGCGATCCTGCATACAGGCACACCGGGCACGACGCGATGATATCACGCCCCCGCAGGGTCAGAAGGTCGGCAGCGCCGGGTCCGGCACCGATGAAATGAACGGTCATGTTTGTCCTCCGATGGCGACGGCGCAGGTTGCAAGCCGGTCGTCCGAGATCTGTCTGGGTGAGGTCAGCCACGCGCCTGTTCCGGCGGCGGCAAGGGCGGATGCTTCGGCTACGCTGCCGGTGCCATAGGTGGCACGGCTGCGGTTCGAGCAGGTCAGAGTGCGCTGTCCCGCCAGATCGGCAGCAGCGATGAAATGCAGGGGCAGGGCGGTCTCTGCAGCAAACTCCGACAGCGCGGCGTGACCTTCCTTGTCGGCAACAGTGGCCAGCGCGTCGACGTTTTGCCCAACGCTAGCCCGCTCAAATACGGCGCGCAGGCTGTCCACGGTCGCCGTTGATGAAAACCCTAACCCTGCGATGATCATAGGATTACGCTCCACTGCACCACCGGATATGCGGATTTCCAGCCGCGCCGAGGTCCCAGTGCCGAAGCCTGCGCCAGTTCGATGCGCAAAAGTTCTCCGCCTAGTTTTTCGTGCCATTGCGCCAGTAAGGCTTCGCTTTCCAGCGTCACAGCATTGGCGACCAACCTGGTGCCGGCGGGCAGGGCGGTGTGCAACCAATTCAGCAATTCGGTACTCAGGCCGCCGCCGATGAATACCACATCCGGAAACCCAAAGCCGTCCAGTGCGGTTGGCGCTGTGCCATGCACAACTTGCAGCCGGTCTTGCCCCAGCGTGTCGGCATTTCGGCGAATGCGGTCCGCGCGATCCTCGCGGGGTTCGATCGTGGTTGCGGTCAGGGTCGGGTCGCACATCAGCCACTCGATGCTGATCGAGCCGGTGCCGCCGCCGATATCCCACAGATGCTCGCCGCGCTTGGGGGCCAGCGCCGACAGAGTCAGCGCCCGCACGGGGCGTTTGGTGATCTGGCCATCATTTTCGAAGATATCATCCGGCTTACCCGAGGCCTTGGGCAGCGCCTGTCCTTCACCCGCAACTTCAAGCCCAACGCAGACTGGATGGTCGAACCCGCCCAGCAGGGCTTCGGTCAGCGACACGCTGCGCGACCGTTCGCGGGGGCCGCCAAGGGCCTCCATCACGTGCAACTGCGTATCGGCAAACCCTGTTTCGTTCAGATATGTCGCAAGCTCGGCCACCGCAGCGCCGTTGCGCAGCAACAGAATGGCGCGCAATCCAGGCGAAAGATGCGGGCGCAGACGGGTCAGCGGGGCGGCGTGCAGACCAAATGTCTGCGTACTTTCTAACGGCCAGCCCAGACGTGCCGCAGCGAGCGAGAACGTGGACTGACCCGGATGGGCTGTCCATTCTCCGGCGTCGAAGTTGCGCGCGATTACCGAGCCCGCGCCGAACCAGAACGGATCGCCCGAGGCCAGAACAACTGTTGGGCGTCCGCGAAACCCGGTCAGGATCGGCAGGCCGTCGGAAAAAGGCACGGGCCAATCTACGCGCTTGGCGCCTGTGTCGGGGATCAGTGACAAATGGCGCGGCGGGCCCATAATGATTTTGGCACGCTCCAGTACTTGACGACTTGCGGGTGACAGGCCATCCAGTCCATCTTCGCCCAAGCCCAAAACGCTTAGCCACGGAGCTTCATGCATGACCAACCTCCTGATCCTTGGTGGCACGATCGAGGCCAATGCACTGGCCAAAACCTTGGCCGATCAGGGCATCCCGGCAACCTATTCCTATGCCGGTCGGGTAGACAATCCAAGGCCGCAGCCCCTGCCAGTGCGTGTTGGAGGGTTCGGCGGCGTCGACGGCCTGGCCCGTTACCTGACGGACCACGCGATCACTCATGTAGTCGATGCCACCCATCCCTTTGCCGCGCAAATGAGTACCAACGCCATTTCCGCGTGTCGCGAGGCCGGGGTGCCCATGGCCGCTTTGACCCGTCCGGCATGGCGCGCGCAAGACGGAGATCGTTGGCAGCACGTTTCTGACATTGACGCGGCAGTTGCCGCTTTGAGAGGTCCTAAGCGGCGTGTTTTTCTGGCCGTTGGCCGCCTGCATCTTGAAGATTTCGCGGCTCAGTCCCAACATCACTTCTTGCTGAGGCTGGTGGATGAACCGGATGCACTGCCGCTGCCCGATTGCGAGGCGATCGTGTCGCGCGGACCTTTCACCGAAGCAGGGGACCGGGCGTTGATGCTGCAGCATGGCATTGAACTGGTTGTGTCCAAGAACTCTGGCGGTACCGGTGCACGCGCCAAGCTGGATGCCGCGCGCGCGATGGGCGTACCGGTGTTGATGATCGACAGGCCGCCCCTTCCGCAAAGGACCGAATTGTCGAACGTGACGCAGGTTCTGGACTGGTTGGCTCATTCCGGGGTGAACCTCGGGGTATAGACGATCGGCGCGCTGTCACGGTTGATGACGCGCGTCAGGGATGACCCGACAATGACGACGGTTTGCATGTCGGCCATGTCAGGTGTCGCCTCGGCCAGTGTCGAAATCCGGATCGCCTCATCAACGCGGGATACGGCGCGCGCGAACAGGATCAAGCGTTCGGGCTCACATTCTTCGCGTAGGATTTCCAGTGTTTTCACAAAGCCTTCCGGGCGGGATTTCGAGCGTGGGTTATAAAACGCCATCGCGAAATCCGCCTGCGCCGCAAGTCGAAGACGTTTTTCAACCAGCGACCAGGGTTTCAGATTGTCGCTGAGGTTGATGGCGCAAAAATCATGTCCCAGTGGTGCCCCGGCTCGCGCGGATGCCGCTAGCATCGCGGTGATCCCCGGCAGCACTTCGATGGGAATTTTGCGCCACTTAGCGGGGCCATTTTCCAGCGCCTCAAATACTGCGGCGGCCATCGCGAAGACCCCGGGATCACCCGAGGACACAACGACCACGCGCTTGCCCTCAGCCGCCATCTGCAACGCGTGTTGGGATCGGTCGATCTCGACCCGGTTGTCGCTAGCATGCAGCGTCAACCCGGGGCGTTCCGCCACGCGTGCGACATAGGGGATATAGCCGACCACGTCCGTGGCATCCATCAACGCAGCTGAAACCTCGGGGGTTACAAGATCTTCGTTACCAGGCCCCAGACCCGCAATCTTGACCCAACCGCTCATGGCCGCCGTCCTTGACCATGCACGATGATGATCGAGAAATAGGGCGTCACCTTTTCGCATGCCTCGGACAGTTTCGTCACCACCTGGTTCGGCATCTGCGCAAACTCGACAATCCATGCGCGGTCATACAAACCGGCTGTTTTCAGCGCGCGCTTTACCTTGTCTATATTGCGTCCGATTTTCATGACAACCAAAGCATCAGTCTGCGCCATGCGAATTGCCAGATCTTCTTCAGGCAGGGTACCGACCAGTACCGTCAGCACATCATCGCCCCAAGTGATCGGATTACCCGTTGCGGTCCACGCGCCGGACATTCCGGTGATGGCTGGCACGACCTCAACATCAGCCTGATCGCGCAAGCGGCTGTAAAGATGCATGAAAGATCCATAGAAAAACGGGTCGCCCTCGCACAAAACCACCACGTCCTCGCCCTGATCCGACAGAGCTTTGAGATGCGCGGCACAGTCCTTGTAAAAGGCCGAGAGCAATTCGTTATAGCGCGGATCATCCAGTGGAATTTCAGTCGTGACAGGGTATTCCATGGGAAACTCAACAGCGCTGTCCGGGATCATCCCATTGACGATCTTGCGCGCCTGACCGCTGCGACCGGGCTTGCGAAAGAACGCCACGTGGCGCGCATTGCGCAGCAGGCGGTAGGCCCGCACGCTCATCAGGTCCGGGTCACCGGGACCAAGGCCCACGCCGTATATCTTGCCGCCGCTCATTCGGCGCGGCTCGCAATGGCGTTGATTGCGGCTACGGTGATGGCGCTGCCGCCCAGACGGCCCTTGATGATGCAAGAGGGCACGGGCTGCGCCTCCCACAATGCGTCCTTGGATTCGACGGCACCGACAAAGCCCACCGGGCACCCGATGATGGCGGCCGGGCGTGGGCAATCGGGGTCTTCCAGCATATTCAGTAGGTGGAACAGAGCGGTCGGCGCATTACCGATCGCGACCAGAGCGCCTTCCAGATGCGGACGCCACAGCTCCAGAGCAGCAGCGGATCGGGTGTTGCTCATCTCAGCCGCCAGTGGGCGCACGCGTTCGTCATGCAGAGTGCAGATCACCTCATTATCGGCCGGCAGGCGGAAGCGGGTCACACCCTCGCTGACCATTCGCGCATCGCACAGTATAGGTGCGCCATTCTCTAACGCGGTCCTTGCGGCTGGCACGAAACCGGGCGAAAAATGTACGAATTCTTCCAGACCGACCATTCCGGCGGCGTGGATCATGCGAACCGCAACCTGCTCTTCATCAGCGTCAAAACGCGCCAGATTGGCCTCGGACCGGATTGTGGCAAAGCTTTGCTTATAGATCGCTGCGCCGTCGGTTTCGTATTCATAGGGCATCAGGTGAGGTCCATAGTCATAAGTGTTTCGGGTGTCAGCCCGCGTTGGGACGGCTCATCCCCCGCGCGACCGTTTTTGACAAGATCAAATCGTCCGTCGTTGCCGACCAGTGTAACATTTGCCGGACCCATACGGGCACAGCCTTTGGCGCAACCGGATACATGCAAACTTCCTGGGATTTGGGCGGCCAAGACGCGGGCAACTTCGCGGGTTTCCACCTGAGCTTGCGGGCAGAACGGTGCGCCGGGGCAGGCATCGGTTGTCATCAGCGGGTCGGTGCCATCTATGACAAAGTCCGGTGCTTGTATCGCCGCCCCGCCTTCCAGCAGAATCAGCCGCCATGGGGTGACCCGCAAGGCAGACGCCCCGCTGTCTGCAATGAGGTCAGAGAGCTGTCGCGCCGGCAATTGTCCGAACACCGCGCCATACAACACACCCAGATCGCAGACGCCGGGCTGCGGCGGTGTGCCGATGCCACCGGGCGCGCTGCCTTGCCACTCCGCTGGCAAATCCTGCGTCGCGGCCACCCGCGCCATGCGGCGGGTTTCTGGCGTGAAACGTTCGGAAAACCATCCAGCCAGAGCGATAAGCCGGTCAATTGCATTGGTTTCTGTGACCCGGCAGCCAGTTTTGGCCCCGTCGGCGCGCAGGATGAGGCCATCAGTACCTGCCTCGACCCGGATATCGGCCGAATCCGCCGCCAACAGGCGCTTGGGGCCAGTGTCGATGGCAAAGCCGAATTTGGCGGGCAGAGTCGGCAATTCCTCCAACCGATCGATCAGTTCCTGTGTCAGCTGTGCGGTTCGATCACCTGATCTGTATAGGGGCGACACCAGGATATTGCGGCGCACTTCAATACCGGGCTCAGCATCCAAAAGGTTCAGCGCGGCCAGTTCGGCCAGCAACGCTTGATGATCGTCTTCTTTTACCCCGCGCAGCTGTAAATTGGCGCGGTTGGTCAGGTCGATCGTGCCATTGCCAAATCGCTCGGCCAACTCACAAAGACCACGTGTTTGTTCGGCACTCAAACGGGCCAGACGCGGGCGCACCCGAACCACCAGACCATCGCCCGACATCATCGGCCGATGCGCGCCGGGGCACCAACCCTGAACGACCGGGGCGCTCATCCCAGCCCCTCCAGATCGGCCCGGATTGAGTTGCGGCGGGTGTTCCAAAGGCCCGCGTCCAACAACGCGCGGAACCTGTCCTGCATGGCCTGATACGCGCGCGGGTTGGCCCCTTGCAAAAACGCGTCGACCTCGGCGTCGCCCAAAGTGGCGTCGTGATAGAGGTCGAACAGATGCGGCGCGACCGTGCCTGACAGATGGGCGAAAGAGGCCATGTGATCCAGTGTCGCCGCAATTTCGGCAGCGCCTCGGAAGCCATGCCTACGCATGCCTGCAATCCAGTTCGGGTTGGCGGCACGCGCATGAACCACACGGCTGATTTCTTCAGGCAACGTTCGGGCGCGCGGGCTATCCGGGTTGGTGTTGTCCAGATGGTATAGCTGCGCCGTACCACCAGTGACTTTCTTGGCGGCGGCGAAACCAGCCTCGTGCGTGGCATAGTCGTTGGCCAACAGCAGATCGGTTTCGGTCAGATCCTGCAGGTGCACGAAACTGTCGGCATTCGTGACCCGTTGGGTAATGCCGTCCATATCCTGTGTGATGTGTTCGCCTTCCAAAGCGAAAGAGCTGGCCTCAAGCCATGCCTCACCCGCCTGCGCGCGGGCCTCATCCGTATAGATTTCGGACAGCTGAGTCATGTTCACGCCATAGCTGCCCGGGGCCGGGCCAAAGACGCGCGCCGCCGGGGCCTGTCCGGCATAAGGGTTCCAGTCCGGGGCTTCATCGCGATCCGACAACGCGCGAACAGCTTGACCATAAAGCGCTGAAAGGGTCGGGAACACATCGCGGAACAAGCCTGAGACGCGCAAGGTCACGTCCAGACGTGGGCGGCTGAGGTCAGTGATAGGTAGCACTTCGATGCCCGACACCCGCTCGGACCCTTTGTCCCAAACGGGTTTGACGCCCAGCAAGTGCAGCGCCATGGCAAACTCTTCGCCCGCCGTGCGCATCGTGGCTGAACCCCAGAGATCAACGATCAGCCCCTTGGGATAATCGCCCTCTTCCTGCAGGTGTCGCCGCACCAATTCTTCGGCCAGCTTCACGCCTTGGGTATAGGCTGCACGGGTGGGGACTGAGCGCGGATCGGTGGTATACAGATTGCGCCCGGTGGGCAGCACGTCTGACCGTCCGCGGTAGGGGGACCCGGACGGGCCTGCCTCGATCCGTTTTCCTGCTAGCGCGTCGATCAATGCCGTGCGTTCGGCATGGGAAGAAGGAGCCGTGTCAAAATTGGCGGTGCCTTCGGGCACACGTCCAAAGATATGCAGCCCGTCTCCGAACTGGCTTTCCTTGATGTCACAGACGAAACGATCGATCCGGGTGATCGCCTCGGCGATGCAGGTGGCCTGATCGAGACCGAGGTCGTTCTCCAGCCCGATGGCTTGCGCTTCGTCCCGAATATCTTCTTGCAGGCGGTCGCGGCGCTTCGGGTCCAGACCATCTGCGTTCGAGAACTCATCCAGCAGCGATTCCAGCCGAACCATCCGATCCGGGGTACCGCTTTCCTTCATTGGCGGTGGGATATGGCCGAGCGTGACCGCCCCGATCCGGCGCTTGGCCTGCGCGGCCTCGCCAGGGTCGTTGACGATGAAGGGGTAAATGACAGGCAGGTCGCCGATCAGCGCTTCGGGCCAGCATTCGTTGGACAGCGCGACCGACTTGCCGGGCAGCCATTCCAGCGTGCCGTGCGCGCCGATATGGATCAGCGCATCCGCACTAAGACCTTTGCGCAGCCAAAGGTAGAAGGCCACGTAGCTGTGGCGCGGGGTACGCGACAGGTCATGATAATCGTCATCACGCAACTCGGGCGTGCCGCGTTCAGGTTGCAACGCGACCAGCGCCTTGCCGCGGCGCAGGGCGGTGAAGTGGAACGCGCCATCTGCAAAGGCCGGATCATCCTCGGGCTTGCCCCAGACGATTTCGAGGTCTGCGCGCAGTTGTTCCGGCAATTCTGCTAGCGCAGTCAGATATTCGCCAAGCGACCACGTAATCCGCGCGTCCAACAACGTATCAGAAATCGGCTGGGCAGGAGCGGTGTCATACCCTTCGCCCAGCAGGTCAGACAGCATCGCCTCGGCCGAGGCCAAAGCATCAAGGCCTACCGCATGGGCCATCTGCCAATCCTTGCCGGGATAGGTGGACAGCACCAAGGCGGGCACCTGATCCCCTTTGGGCTTGTCGTTCAGGTTCAGCCAGCCGACGACACGGTCGATGATGGCCTCGATCCGTTCCGGTTCAGCCCGGTGGGCAAAACGTGAATACTCCAGATGCGGGTCACGCTTGCCCGGTTCCTTGAACGAAGCAATGCCTGCAGAAATTCGCCCGTCCACTTCAGGCAGGACAACGTGCATAGCCAAATCAGCGGGCGAAAGACCGCGTTCCGCCTCGGCCCAGGCTTTGCGGCGGGACGTAGCGAGAGCAACCTGAAACACCGGCACATTGGCGGCGTCCAGTGGAGAGGTGCCGGATGCGCCTTTGCCCGAAAACGCGGTGGCGTTGATGATGGCCGACGGTTCAAGGGAGGCGATGTTCTCGCGCAGCCAATCGGCGGCTGCAGGTGCTTTCAGCGAGGGAGCGAACATGCCTACAGCTTCGATGCCGCGTTCCCGCAATCGGCGGATCAGGGCTGCGACCGGGGCGGTGTCTGCAGATGTCAGATAAGCACGATAGAAAGTCACCAGAATACGCTTCGCGCCGCTCGAGAATGCTGTTTCGACCGGGACTACGCCACGATCCGGGCACCACGCGCCGCACTCTGGCAAGGTCTTAGCGCCCATCACCGGCCCGGCATAAAGCCCCGCCGCAAGCGCCATTTGAGCCAAGGCCGCTTGCGCCGCGACTTCGCCACCGGTGTCACACAGATGCGCAAGCCGCCGCAGGGTTGAGACGGGCAGGGTGGAGTAATCATCCAGCCGCGTATCCTCACGCCCATCGGCAGGTAGGACGGCCAGTGCGATCCCCTTGGATTGCGCCAGCGCCAGAACTTGCTGCAAGCCATAGGACCAGTAAGGCACGCCGCCGATCAAACGGATCAGAATGCCCTTGGCGCCCTCGAGCGTTTGCTCGACATAAGTGTCGACGGACAACGGGTGTTTCAGTGCTGTCAGGTTCGCCAGCCGCATTGTCGGCATTCGCCCTTCGGCCCCGCCACCGCGATGCCAGCCCGCCGCGAAAGCACCAAGGTCACTGTCCGAAAAGGACAGCACCACCAGATCCGCCGGACTTTGGCCCAGATCGGTCGGGGTCTCGGTTTCCTCGAGCCCGTGGCTTTCGCGGAAGACGACGTGCATGGCTTACTCGGCGGCCTCGGTCACGCCCACGAGGATATCGCGGATCGTGGCCTCTTTGATGTCGTCGTGTTCGGCGATGACCACCAGACGCGAACGGCGCTCTTCACCGGGTTCCCACGGGCGGTCATACTGGTGACGTACGCGGGCACCAACGGCCTGCACCAGCAGACGCATGGGTTTGCCCTGAACGGCGGCATAGCCTTTGACGCGCAGGATGTTCAGCTCATTGGCCAGACGTTCGATATTGGCGACCAGTTGGGCCGGGTCGGTCTGTTCAGGTAACTCGACGATGATGCTTTCGAAATCGTCGTGTTCGTGGTCGTGATGGCCATCGTGATGCGACGGACGGGCATCCATGTCATCCTCGGCGGCCGCTTCCAGCCCCAGCACGACGCGCACGTCTACGGCACCTTCGGCGACTTCGACCACTGGCAGCGGACGCGGAGCTTCGGCGGCGATGACTTCTTTGGCTTTCGCCACACCTTCGGCGCCCGCCAGATCGGGTTTTGTCAGCAGGATGATGTCGGCGCACGAGATCTGATCCTCGAACACCTCTGACAGGGGCGTTTCGTGGTCGATCGAGTCGTCAGCCAGGCGCTGGGCGTCCACGGCTTCGACACTCGGAGCGAAGCGCCCGGCGGCGACGGCCTCGGCATCGGCCAGAGCGATCACACCGTCAACGGTGATCTTAGAACGGATATCCGGCCAGTCGAACGCCTTCAGCAGCGGCTTCGGCAGCGCCAGACCAGAGGTTTCAATCAGAATGTGATCGGGGCGCGGCTCCAGCGCCATCAGTGCCTCGATGGTCGGAATGAAGTCATCGGCTACGGTGCAGCAGATGCAGCCATTGGCCAGTTCCATGATGTTTTCCGCCGGGCAATCCGGAATGGCGCAGGATTTCAGGATATCGCCATCGACGCCAACATCGCCAAATTCATTGACGACCACAGCCAGACGCTTGCCCTGCGGGTTCTGCATCAGGTGCTTGACCAGCGTGGTCTTGCCCGAGCCCAGAAAGCCGGTGATCACGGTGACGGGAAGTTTTTCAAGATTGCTCATTTCAGGGCTCCAATCGGGGGAATGCGGGCCGCACAGTTTTTGCGGAAATGTTCGGGGCGCTCACGCCATTTCACCAGACCGTCTTCAGCGGCCAGATATTTGGTGACGCCTTCGACGATGGTCTCGACATGGTCGGCCTCGTCGAGGTTTTCATAGACGAAGGTCCATCGGGACGGGCCACCACGCAAAACGATCGAACATCCCTGATCACAGTTCGACAGGCATTCCACCGGCTTCAGGTCCACGCCGTCAGGCAAACCCGCCTGTTCAAGCGCTGTGTGCAGCAAAGTGCCGGGTCGCTGAGCGTCATCTTCGATGGGCAACCCACGGCGGCATGTCGTGCAGACCAGCAATTCGACTGGTGCGGTCTCGGTCACGTCTCTCATCCCCCTAATCCTTTGTACGGGGGACGGGGTTTCATGCGGGCCACGTGTGCGACATGGACCCGACACCGGAACACCCCGCCCGGTTTCAACTTCGGGTGCTGGCAGGTCTCCCGGCTTGCGGATGTCAGAGCGTTTGCCCTGTCGGATGTCCCGCCTTCCCGGCCTATTGGGCCAGTGGCTTTGGGCACCCTCTCCGGTCACGGTCGCGGGGGCGGCTGTGCTTGGCGATGACATCGCTGGCACATTCCCTTTTCATCCATCCGAGGATGGACACCAACGCATGCGACATGCGGCACGGGCAGGGGGCTTGTCAAGCACGACTGAGGATTGAAAACCGGTTAAGTCAGAAAAGCGACCAGCCGAAGTCAGTCAGCGGCATCCGATGCGATCCGATCACGAAGCCAGGAGCAAAACAGCCCCGCAGCCGCGGATGATTGAGCGCTTCCGGGCTTGGCAATCAGGTAGTGCGGTTGTGCAAACGGAATCGCTGGACCGGCAATCGCAACAGGCGCGCCTTGGGCAATCGCGTTCTGTGCGAACCTTTGGGCAATATTAAGGAAGCGGGCAAAGGCGCGACAAAGACAAAGCACATCCCTCTACCACTGTCGCATTGTGCGTCGCGCCGTTTGTTCGCGGGAAAAGATTTGGCACGTGTGGCATTACTTTCAAACCGCTTCGACATTTAACCCCGGACATCAACGGCGACGGTTATGCTGTTCCAGAAGCCAGTAGGAACATGATACCCAAGTGTATACGCCCGAATTTGCGAAAGCAGCGCAGAAGGCTAAGTGTTTGAAAAAGAAGTGGAGGCGAGTACCAATTTCGAACTTGCGTAAAGGAATTAAATTTCTTAATAAATAACAATTGTTTAGTGAGATTTTATCGGTACGTGGGCTTGCGAATGTTGCGGGATTGTTGGTTGAAATTGTTCATTGGCTTAACGCCATCAAGGATGATGCTCGATTTTTGGTTCAAGTGGATTTTGGTGCAATGATCACAGCAACGCTGATTGCTTTCAGGCGCGTCGCAGCCTGAATGCGCCGTCACTCGACCTTCCGCCCGTCAAGATATGAGCCGGTGTTCGGATACCTTGAACGCTGCTTCAATAGCTGCACGATTTCGTCGGCAACAACTGCCATTTTGTCATTTGAAAGATTCTGATGCCGGTTTGCCAGAGTAGTCAGTAGTATACGTAATTCTTCATCCGGAATGGAGCTGTCTAGAGCCACCGACATAATGCTGGGGCTTACAACGCGTGCTAAAACAGTTGAGCGCCGTTAGACAATTGCTCCCGGATCGAACGTCGCGTTCTGGAGGTGTCTAAACCTGGTTCGTTCGTGAAGGTAAGTGTCGTGAGCGAACTTTTCCTCCGGTAGTCGTTTCTCTGCGATCTTCCGATGGAACCTTACAAGTCTAGCAACGTCTTTGACTACAGTGGTGGTCGTTTTCAGTACATCCAGCTTTTTGTCCGAACGGATGTATTCTCGAGCGTCCGCTTTGCACTTGAAACCTGCGAAAAGCAAAGCGTTTGAATCGAGTAGCAGTCGCACCGTGCGACTTTCCCCCATCGAAATGGTTATGCCAGGCTCCACCAAATGATGATGTAGAATAAAGTTCCTTAGACCCATGGCAAAACTATGCGCGCCGGAGTTCTTCCCGATTACCCTTCCAATTCCCCGGGTGTAAGATTCACTGTTTTCCAGCTTGGAGTATTTTCGGATACGTCTGCAAACATCTACGTATGAAGCATAAAGCGCAGAGAATGTTAAAAGATTGGATGTTGCCTTAGATTGTTCTCGAGCATACGCAGAGTTATCTGAGCGCTTGAACTCAAGAACGGTGTCCATCCCTGCCGTAGCCGCATTCAAACCAAGGCTTGCTTCCAGCATTGCGGCATGCACCCTTTCTAAGTTCTCCAGTGCGGTATGAACTTTATGGTAAGGGGAAAAGCGCAATGCGTAATTCCACGATTCCTCTTGCAGCTTTGAAGTGTATGCGGCGAAACCCTCTGGATGATCCGTGCTGCTTTCTGAAGTATATGATGCGACCGTCAGCGCTCGGTTTAACTCGGCGAACTGACCGTCTCCAAAGTCCCATCTCAGTAGGTCGACTTGAGAGAAACACTTCGCTAATTGAAACTCCTGTGTGGTAACACCCTTTGAGACGGATGCAAAAAGATCGTGTGGTTTAAAGCGATGCTTGGCAATGAAACTCGCAAAATCTTCTTTGGGCATTCGAAACCTAGCTAGTTTTGTTGATATCGCATCGAAGACTTTCCGACATGAACTATAAAATTGACTACTAGGGTGCCGCTCTCGGGCGTCTTCTGGTTCCAGCTTCAACCTATGCGGTTACTATCTAGGTATGATGAAGCTTGCAAATCTGTTCCGAAGACAACAACCCCAACCCAAAAACCCACTTTTGAGTTTTTTCGCACCGGCCAATAGAACACGGCGCGAATAAACCCACGTAACAATGCCATGGAAGGACCCGCGATTTTCTTCGGTGGACCAATGTATGAGTTCTTGGCTCGGTTTTGATGACTACGTGGGAGGGAAGGCGAACAAACACCGTCGGATTCTTCGCAATGAACGCAGCGGTGTTGTGCACTGTTTTCAAAGTGCGGGGAGCGGGGGAGGGGGATTCCTTAGAGCATTCTAGAAAAGTGTATTTCTGCGTTTTTTCACATTCTGCGCTATAGGGTATCCCCAAGTCTCCCCATAAATTTATAACTATATTTAAGTTATTGATACTAATAATAAATGCCCTGTTGTCACCTCCTCAAAACGGTCCCCGAATGGCTCCCCATGCTTCCCCGGCGCTCCCCGAGATTTTCTTAGATTCGCCGTCAGGCCCCCTGCGACCTGGCCGAATAACCAGTCTCGACTCCCCGGTAGGGAATGGCGGGGAACTGATATAGGGGCGCGGGGAAAACTGTGGCGGAGTTGAGGCATAGGTTAAACGCAGTTGGGCAATCGTACACCTGATCTGGCGTTGACACTCGATATAAGGATAACGCCAGCGCCCTCATCCGAGTCAGTGAAAGGCCGGCCGAACTCTGTCATTGGTTCGATGCTCTCCGAGGTGACGGCAGACCTAATCGTCCAGGAATGCTGTTACTGTTGTTTTCAACGCATCCCAATCAGTGAATTCTCTCAAGCCATCTCGTGGATCAATCTTCTGGCCTAGCATGACAACGTGTTGGACGATCTCTCTTTCAAAATACCCGTAATTATCAGGCCGTACGGCACCAGCGACCAAGGCGGTCGCGTCTGGTTCGAATTTTGTCCGCATCAGCATTTCGGTAAGATAGTCCCGCGCGTCCTCCTGACCTTTCTGAAAAGCAGCTTTTAGACTGACGGAAAGCAAAAGTGATTTTCGCGAGGATAATGCGTCATGGTGCCTTTCTAAAAACTCCTCGAACGGCTTGGGGTGCCGGCGTTCATGGACGGGAGCCGCAAGGATAACGTGGTCTACATCTTCCAAAGACACTGGACCTGCCAGTTGGTCGATATCGATCAGCCTAGTTTCGTATCCTGCCCCTAACGTGACTTTGTTGATGAAGCGCGAAATCTTGGCGGTCTGACCTTCAATAGTTCCGTAGGCAATAAGTACTGTCATAATGACGCTCCCGCAAACCGGTCTAAACAGCGAACTTACTATGCCGAAACTCTTCGCCACGGCCTTTGATTTCAATCAAAAATGCCGGTCTCTCTAAGCAATCTGGGTAAAGGCGCGACGTCGAAATGACTGGCTCATACTGTTCTGGAAAGCACAAAAGCTATGGCAAGCCAAAATCCAGTGCGTATGGTCATTGCACCGACGGTTCGCCATTCAAATGGCGTGCCACTAAGAGCCACTAATATTAGAACAGCAAACACCAATAGTGTAGATAAGCCAATCAACCAGGCAATGCGTTGTACCCAGAATGTGGATTTGTAGATTGCGAATGCGCCAATCAAATAGACAAATCCAGCCAGAAAATTGAACCAAAGCACGAATGGAACTGCATCTCCGACTGCAGCTTTGGCAGCAGCACCCCCAAATAGAGCCGTTCCCCCTGAGAAAATGGTAAGGAGACCAAAGAGTGCAGCGGCTACTGCAACTGGGCGAACCCAAGACGGAGACGAGGGCATCGTTGTTTTCCTCTGGAATAAGATTGAATTTCGTGTCGTAAGCAATCCGCCGTCCTCACCAAACGAACTGTAACGCACGTCCATAATTGCAATTCTTCTCGCCATTACCCTTGATCTTTATCATTGGGCTTAAATTGATACCCATTGGAAAAAGCAGCGTCTGCGGAAGGTTTTTCGCAATAAATATGTGCTGTTGCCTCTTTGGGTTGACCCGTTTGCAATTCCAACGATTCTTAAAGTTGGTTCGGTTACCGTGAATCTTCTGGAAATGGACGGACGACTACGCTCGAATTTGCAGCGAAGAGTGTTGATTTGAGTCAATGCCAGTTGCCGCAAGTTCGCCCATAGTGACCCTTCACAAAGGAGGGAGTGCGACATGTTCAATAAAATCGTGGTTGGCTTGGATGGATCGGAGGCGTCAGAATCAGCACTACGCGTTGCCTGTGATATCTCAACCAAATATGGCTCTCAAATTCACCTTGTCCATACACCTCAGCCGCAAACCGTGGCTTTCGCAATGGGCGCGGTTGCTGGCTATCACGCCGTCACGACAATGCCTTCAGACGAAGAGGTTCAGCAGGCTGCAGACAAGATCATTTCCGCGGGTAAAGAGATTGCCAAAGAATACAATCAGACGGTTTCGCAAACACATACCCAACGCGGTGATCCGGTCGACGAGATCATCGCATGCGCCAAGCAATGCACAGCAGACCTGATTGTGACGGGCCGCCGCGGATTGGGAAGCATTGGTAGCCTGATTCAAGGGAGCACCTCTCAAGGCATCAGTCGGAATGCCACTTGTGCGGTTTTGACCGTTGCCTAAATATCAAACTTGGTCCCAATCGGCACAAAAACGATGACGATCAATAAGCTTTGCATTGAAGCCTCGTGACAGAACTAAGGTTCGATGGCTACTCCGTGACGCTGAACTCCCGACCGTGAAAATGGAGTCAGATATCCACTGCTTCATGACGGTGGCAGAAAACGGAGGCTGAAACAGAGGTCATGGGTGCCTGTGGCGATGACCGGAGACCAAACTGTGTTAGGCGAAACTACCCGAACTGTGGTGGAACAGATGAACTTCCCCTTTTATTTGTGCATTGGTTCGAGGTCAGAAGATAGGCTGTAAATTTCCTGCTACGTAGATCCGTGTAAACTTTGGAGCCCGACATGAACACCCCGTCCCAGTTCGACGCTCATAAACCCTCTGAAATTGCGACGTTAGTTGAGACTGCCGGGGTCACAAAGGCAAAGTTGCCAATGGCACCCATGTTCGTTCTTGCGATGCTGGCCGGGGCATTCATAGGGTTTGGCGCAGCGGCTTATACGATGGCGGTTACTGGGGCAGACAGCGCTGCGGGGCCGATCCGCGTTCTGGGTGGCGCGGTGTTTTCCCTGGGCCTTATCCTGGTGATCGCAGGTGGTGCAGAATTGTTCACCGGAAATGTTTTGATGGTGATCGCAGCGGTCGACCGCAAGATACCGCTGCGACTGCTGTTTCGAAGCTGGGGCATCGTCTATGCCGGAAACTTCGCGGGCGCCCTCGGGCTTGCATTGGCCTTCTCTCTGACCGGCCTGCTCGAGGGGCCGATGGGCAATACCGCCGTGGTGATAGCCGATGCCAAAGCGGGGTTGGAACCGATGGAGGCCTTCGCCCGTGGCGCACTGTGCAACGGGTTGGTATGCCTTGCTGTTTGGCTGTCCTTTGCCGCCCGCAGCGTCGCCGGCAAGGTTCTGGCCGTTTTGTGGCCCGTCACTGCTTTTGTGTTGCTGGGGCTCGAGCATTCGATTGCGAACATGTTTTTCTTTCCGCAGGGTTGGGCGGCGGGGGCAACTGTGCCGGTTTTCTCAGTGGCGACCAATCTATTGTGGGTTACTCTGGGCAACATTGTCGGCGGGGCGGGAGGAGTCGCCTTGGCCTACTGGTTTGCTTACCTTGGCGCTACTAAAGGGTAAGACCCACTTCTTCGATCACTGCGCCCGCCAGAACAAAACGATCGGTTTCAGTTGGTTTTCAAGGCGTTGTCTAATTGTGCAGCCCAGAACAAGCTTTTCCTGCACTCAATAGTCTAGATGCCAGGAGCATGGTTGTCTTCGTGGTCGATATCGGTTGTCGCATGATAATGCAACACAAGGGGAAGCGGCACAGGCTTGCCTAAGTCCGCTGACCGGGATGCGAGTCGGTTGATCAGTCAGATATGAGAGTTGGATGCGGAGGTGACTCACCGACCACGAGGCAAGGAGATGGCGCATTGGCTGATGACGGTGCCGGGAATTGGGCCGTTCTTTACCACTGCACTAATTGCCCTCTCGTTCCCGAACTGGATTCTTCGCCAACATCTAAATTCATTGATCCTCGTCAAGATTGGAAAAGGCAAGATGTGATACAGTTGATGCCTAAAATGAGGGCTGTCATGGAAGAATTAGTCGATATTGGAAGAACATTTGTTCAGGCGATGCGTGATCGCAGGGGCCTTACAAATGTTGATGAAATGTATGCCGAGAACGCTCAATCCATAGAAGCGGTTGTGCCTCCGGTTCGACAGTTTCGCATCACCAAAGGCCGTGATGCTATCAAAGGGAAAAGAGAGGATTGGCTGGCAACTCATGAAATCATCGAATTCGACGTCGATGGCCCCTATGTTCATCCCCCAAACCGCTTCAGTGTGCGATATAAGGCTGACGTAAAGCAGAAGGAAACTGGACAACGTATCGCCTTGAGCGAGATTGCAGTTTATTCGGTAGCAGAAAGAAAGATTGTACTGGAAGAGTTCTTCATGTTGCCGAAGTAGGAGCGGCAACCCGCAATACTGACGCAGTGTTGGTTTCATCCGCACGCTGGAAGCGTGACTTGTAAGTGCTTTGACTCCATGGATGGACAATTGGGCATTTGTCTCGACCGCGTGATGCTTGCCCATGCGCAACAATTCCGTCAGTTCGGCGCAACCGAAATCGAAAGTCACGCCGTGAAATCCGCATTGAGCCATAGATTCGGGTTAACAATCAGACTGCTGCGCCGGTTTTCTACCCAAGTTTAGCTTGAACAACCCTCTAAAGGGCTCTGTTTGATCCAAAACAAAGCATTTTGCGGGGTTTGAGATAGCGTCACCTAGTAGCTCTAACCGCGGTACGCCAGATCATGAAAAAGAATGTGCGCGCAATACTGATCATCGTAATGCTCCTCCTGGCAGGTGCGGCGTTGTACATATTCGTTTCAGAAGACAGCAGCGAATTGCCAGTTGGATTTGTACAGGGCAATGGACGGATAGAGGCCGAACAAGTGGAAATTGCCCCCACCTTCGCAGGGCGGGTTGCAAAGGTTTTGGCGGCAGAAGGCAACTTGGTTGTTGTGGGTGAACTGTTGGTCGAGATGGACACTGATGAACTGTCTGCAGCGCTTGATCGCGCCAAAGCCGAAGTAGCATTGGCGCGTCAAGCCAAGGCCGAAGCCGAGGCTGTTGTTGTCCAACGAGAAAGCCAACGGCGTCGCGCGGCGCAGGAACTGGAACGGGCAAGGGCACTGTTGGCCGGTCAAAACATTTCGATGACAGTCTTTGAAGATCGCGAAACCGCATTTCAGGTTGCCGACGCCGTTCTGGGTGCCGCCAAGGCCCGGGTTGCAACCTCGGACAGCCAGATCGCGGCTGCCGAAGCCGAAGTGCGCCGGATCACTGCTCAGATCGAGGATGCTTCGCTTGTTGCCCCTATGCCAGGGCGCATTCTTTACAGACTGGCTGAGCCCGGTGAAGTTGTTGGCGCGGGTGAGCCGATTCTTACGCTTCTCAGTTTAGAAAACGTCTATATGGACGTGTACCTGCCCGCACGCGAAGCGGGGTTGATGCCCATCGGGGCTGAGGCGCGCATCGTACTTGATGCCTTGCCGGATTTTGCCGTTCCTGCAACCGTCACTTTTGTATCCCCCGAAGCCCAGTTCACTCCGAAGCAGGTAGAGACATTGAGCGAGCGTGAACAGTTGGTCTTTCGCGTTCGGGTTCGCATTCCTGAGGATCTGATCACAGAACGGATCGAACATGTGAAAACCGGCCTTCGCGGTATCACTGTGATCAGGCTTTCTTCTGACAGTGTATGGCCGGAATATCTGGAAAGGCGGATTCCACCCGAACTGTTCGAATGAATTCCCAGGCGGGCCCATCTGGTTTCTGCATCAGCGGTGTCACGCATAAGTATCGCCAGCGCATTGCACTGGATAACCTGTCGCTTGATCTGCCGATTGGTCAGCTTATTGGACTGATCGGGCCTGACGGGGTTGGCAAATCAACGCTTTTGGGTTTGATCACCGGCGCGAAGAAGCTTCAATCCGGCACAATCAATGTTCTCGGAGGCCCAATCGACGACCGCGCCCATCGTCACCATATCTGCCCTGCGATCGCATTTATGCCGCAGGGATTGGGCCGTAATCTCTATGCAGAATTGTCGGTGCGCGAAAACCTTGAGTTCTTTTCGCGTCTCTTCGGACAAGGGCAGCAGGAGCGTGACATCCGGATCGCAGCATTGCTTTCGGCAACCGGGCTTGCGCCTTTCTCTGATCGGCTGATGGGAAAACTCTCGGGCGGCATGAAGCAAAAGCTCGGGCTGTGTTGTGCACTGATCCATGATCCTAAGCTTTTGGTTCTGGATGAGCCGACCACCGGCATCGACCCACTGTCGCGGCGTCAGTTCTGGGCGCTGATCGACGCGGTCCGAGAGGCTTCACCCGACCTCTCCATACTGGTTTCGACAGCTTATATGGAAGAAGCCGAACAATTCGACTTTATCGTCGCGATGGATGCCGGGCGCGTACTCTTCCATGGTTCTCCGGCAGAATTGAAGGGGGAAGCCAGCGATCTTGAAACGTCCTACCGGCGGTTGCAGGCGCACGGAGATCCCCTGATCGCACCAAGGAAAGCGCCCACACATCACCGTGAGGCAGACCCAGTGATCACGGCACGCGGATTGACGCGGCGCTTTGGCGATTTCACGGCAGTCAATAACGTCGAATTCTCGATCAACCGTGGTGAGATTTTCGGCTTCCTCGGGTCGAACGGCTGCGGCAAGTCGACCACCATGAAAATGCTGACAGGTCTTCTGCCCGCAAGTGACGGTGAGGCGCTACTGTTCGGAAGACCGGTTGATGCACGCGACCTGAGGATGCGTCGCGAGATTGGCTATATGAGTCAGGCATTCTCGCTTTATGGCGAGTTGACCGTTCGGCAGAACCTTCAGCTTCACGCCCGCATCTTTGCGATCACGGACCGCGATAGGCGTATCGACGAACTGGCGGAACGCTTCGGCCTGATTGCACATATGGACACGCTGGCCACGGCGCTGCCACTTGGCATCAAGCAACGTCTTTCCCTGGCGGTCGCTGTGATCCACCGACCTCGCGTACTGATCCTGGATGAACCAACTTCGGGGGTGGACCCTGAGGCGCGCGACTCGTTTTGGGCGTTGCTGATTGAGCTTTCGAGACATGAAGAAGTGACGATTTTCGTCTCGACCCATTTCATGGCCGAAGCAGAGCGCTGTGATCGGGTGTCGTTCATGCACGCGGGCCGTGTTCTGGCTGAGGGAACACCGGATGAGTTGATCGCCGGGGCACAGGTAGACAGTCTGGAAGAAGCATTTGTCACGGTATTGAAGGCAGCTGACCCTCCGGCACCGGTGAAAGCTCCTGAGGCATCGGTTCATGCCCTTGATGACAGCGCTGGCGGGGGTATCAGGCGCGCACTGGCATATACGAGGCGTGAAACCATCGAGATTTTGCGCGACCGCGTGCGTTTGGCGTTTGCGTTCCTGGGCTCGGTGATCCTGATGCTGGTCTTTTGCTATGGGATTACGCTGGACATCGAAGAACTGGATTTCGCGGTACTGGATTTGTCACAGGGCCCAGAAAGCCGCGCCTACATTGCAGAGATTTCAGGATCGCGCTACTTCAACCCAACGCAGCCACTGACGAGTATCGGTGAGGGCCATGAACGGCTGGCCCGAGGAGATGCCTCGCTGGTTGTCGAACTCCCACCTGATTTCGGGCGCAAGATCCGCTCTGGCGAAGCAACGGACGTGCTTGCAATTGTGGACGGCGCAATTCCATTCAAGGGCGAGACCGTGGAAGGTTATGTGGCGGGGCTCCACAATACCTTTTTGGCGGCAATGGCCCGCCAAAAAGGTGTGCATCCGGTCGAGATCGCCCGTATCGAACCACGCTTCAGGTACAATCAGAGTTTCGAGAGTATTGCCGCAATGGCCCCGGCCATGCCTGCGATCCTTTTGATAATGTTACCGGCAGTTCTGATGGCGGTCAGCGTCGCGCGTGAGAAAGAGTTGGGAACCATCACCAATTTCTATGCGACGCCAACGACGCGTCTTGAGTTTCTGATTGGCAAACAAATCCCCTATATCGCAATCGCGTTCGCCAATTTCCTGCTCTTGGCCGGAATGACGGTCCTTGTTTTTGATGTACCGCTCAAAGGCAACCCGGTTCCCCTGGCGATTGGCGCGTTGCTGTATGTCTGGGCGACCACATCTTATGGGCTGCTCATTGCGACCATGACCTCGAGCCAGGTGGCCGCTACCTTCGCTACCGCCATCGCCTCGGTCGTACCGACCATTCAGTTCTCGGGCCTGCTGCAGCCGGTTTCAACGCTTGAAGGCGGTGCGCAGACAATCGGATCGCTCTGGCCGTCATCCTATTTCCTGCACCTGAATGTCGGTGCCTTCACCAAAGGGCTGGGCTGGAGTGCGCTTGCCCCCGATCTTCTCGCCCTGGCCTGTTTCGGGCCGGTGCTGACGTTGATCGCGGCCCTTTTGCTTCGAGCGCAGGAGAAGTGAATGCAACGGTTGTCCTGCATCTTCTGGCTTGGCTTGAAAGAAATGATGAGCCTTCGACGTGACTGGGTGATGATGGCGCTGCTGGTCTGGTCATTCACCCTGGCACCCGTGATGGAGGCGACGGGGGTTTCGAACTCGGTCAACAATGCCTCCATTGCATTTGCCGATGAGGATGGCTCGCCCCTTTCACGGTCTCTTGCCACGGCGTTCTTCCCTCCGGAGTTTCAACCCGTTGTCCAGATTGCACCGGGTACCGGAGCCGAAAAGATGGATGCCGGGTATTTCCTGTTTGTGGTTGCGGTGCCACCAGGGTTCGAGAAAGATGTTCGCGCCGGGCGCACGCCGGAAATTCAGGTTCTGATTGATGCGACGGCGATGGAACAGGCCGGGATTGGCGCAAACTATATCATCAATATCCTCAGCGCCGAGATCCGTCGCTTTGCCATTGGTGCGGACCTGGCTGAGTCATTGCCCGTCGATATCATCATGCGCAGTGCGTTCAATCCCAACCGTGATACTGTTCGTTTTGCCGGCATCGTGGCTCTCATCGGCCAGATCATGTGGCTGACCACGATCCTTACCGGTGCCGCAATGATCCGCGAGCGTGAACATGGAACAATCGAACACCTGCTTGCGATGCCGCTTACACCGTTTGACATTGCGATGGCCAAGATTTGGGCAAACGCTGCTGTGGTTCTGGTTGCCGCAGCCTTGTCCTTGACCTTTGTAATGCAGGGTGCCCTGGGGATCAGCATCGCCGGTTCAAAAGGGTTGTTTCTTTTTGGCACCGCCCTGTTTCTTTTCACGGCGACCGCACTTGGGGTATTTCTTGCAACGATTGCACGCTCAATGGCGCAATTTGCACTTTTGGTAATGCTGACAGTCCTTCCGATGCTGATGCTGTCAGGGGGAGAGACACCGATCGAGGGTCAACCCGACTGGCTTCAGATCGGAACATCGGTCCTCCCGTCCCGCCATTACATGTCCGCCAGCCAATCCATTATCTTCAAGGGTGTGGGGATTGAGACGGTCTGGCCAGAGCTCTTATGGATGGCGTTACTCGGCGCAATCCTTCTGGCGTCAAGCCTGATGCTTTTCAGACGCTCGGTGGCGCAATAGAGTTAGATCATTTTGCCCCTTGGCCTGGACGTATGACTGGTAATACGCCTTGTTTCATTTCAGAATGCCGATACGGTCGGGATGTCTCTTGACGCGATACCGAGGACACTTGGTTGCGCAAGATCAAGGCAACTAGATGCATCTTTTGCCATAATGCAGCCTCCCCCCAATCGCACCAAAGGAGGAGGATCAGAAAATGCTTGAAGACAAAAAACCACAACTGTTTGCTGGAACACATCCGCTCTCTGATAATTTTCGACGCGAAATGGAATCCATGATGTCGCGCTTTTTCGGGGGCGCAGCGCCATTCCTGCCGCTGGAAACAGCCGCGCAACGCACGGGCTTCCCGTCGTTGGACATGACGGGTGCGATTTCGCCGGCGATTGACATCCACGAAACGGATACAGCGATCGTTCTCACGGCTGAATTGCCGGGTCTCGAAGAAGACGACGTCGAAGTCGAAATCAAAGGCCGCAGATTGACCCTGCGAGGCCAGAAGAAGGTCACACATGATGACACGGGCGATCTGCGCGTTAGCGAGAGAAGCTTTGGCAGTTTCACCCGGACAATGACGCTGCCTGATGCAGTCGATATCGAGGAGATTTCCGCTGCGTTCGACAAAGGTGTCCTGCACGTCACGATGCCGAAAACCGAACCTCAGGATCCCAGCCGGAAGATTAAGGTCTCATCGAAATAGGCGCAATGGAGGCGCACGCGCAACCATCATGGTCCGGGCAGCATGCGCGGACCCTTGGTGTTCTTAAAACGAGCACATTATTGCCCACCATAGCGGTTTCACTGCTGGGCATGATAATGTGCCAATAGCGCTAGAGAACTGAGATGGACGATGCGGACGCCTGACAAAAGCGATGTGGAAAGTGAAACGGGCGATGTCCGTGCATTTCTGGAGAGCTTGACGGGGCCGTCCCGCGGAACCGTTACCTGGCTTGTCGGCAACGCTTTGGCTGCTTCGGTGGGTCCTGATCGTATCCTGAAGTTCAGGCGAAAAGAGGATTTGGCCCCGCATGACGAAGACGTGGCGACCATTCAGTGGTCGCAAGGCGGTTACGCGCTAAACGCGTTGCCTGGCCGGGATATTTGGGTCAATGGTCAAAAAACTGCTTCGGCAGTTCTTAGGCATGGCGACATGATTGAGTTCGGTGAAGAGGGGCCCATGTCGCGCTACAGGGTGTGTGACCACTCATTCCCTGCACATCACACGGTCGAAGACATAATAAGTGACGCTTATGTGTATGCGCGCTCCAGCCGACGACCCTTGGCCAGAAAAATGTCCGGTGCGCTGCGCGAAGGCGGGCGTCGGCTGACATCACAAACCACGGTTTTGTTCAGGGTTACCGTTATCGGTGTGCTTCTTCTGATCTTTGCCTTTGGCTATTTGCTTTTTCAGAACGACCGGAAGCTGGCGGACAGCCTTAAACAGGAATCTCTCAAGATCGAGGCGGTTGCTGTCATGCTTACGCAGACGCGAGAAGATGCACTGACGGCGGATGATCTGGTGGCGCTCAGAGAAGCGTTTGACAACCAGGTGATTTCCACCGAGCAGCGCCTTGGCACTTTGGAAGAACGCGCTGGTGCGTCAAGGCGAGTTATCACAGCCTCGACGCGATCTATTGCCTTTATCCAGGGTGCTTACGGATTGCGACAGACCGAAAGCGGCAAATTGCTGCGGCATGTGCTTGGCCCGGACGGGGAGAAACTAAAAACTCCATTCGGAAAACCATGGATTGAGCCAGATGCGGCAGGCGCGCCAGCAGAATTTCAGTTCACTGGAACCGGGTTTCTATTGCAGGACACCTCTCTTTTGGTGACCAACCGTCATGTCGCCTTGCCCTGGACGACCGGGGATCGGGCGCAGGCCCTGAAGGCAGCAGGGCTTGAAGCCGAGATACTTAGCCTGCTGGCTTATCTTCCAGAACAATCCAAGCCAATGGAAGCGGTATTGCTTAGGGCAAGCAAAACGGCCGATCTGGCGCTTCTGTCCGTTGATGCGAACCGTGTTCAAGGGCTTGGACTTTCACTGGCACCTCACCCGACGCGAGCAGGTGAAGAAGTTTTCTTGCTTGGATTTCCGACTGGCCTTAAGGCCTTGATTGTGCAGGCTGGGCCGGATTTTCTGAAAACGCTTGAGAGAGACGGCGCCGTCGATTTCTGGACTATTGCAAAACACCTTTCAGAGCAGAACAAGATCAGGCCTCTGGCCAGCCGGGGGATCGTCGCCCAGACCAGTGCCGGTGCAGTCGTCTATGATGCTGAAACCACAACCGGCGGAAGCGGCGGACCTGCCCTGAACCGAAATGGCGAGGTGGTTGCTATCAATGCCGCGATCTTACCCGAATTTGGCGGCTCGAATATTGGCGTTCCGGTGTCACACCTCAAGATACTTCTCGATGAAAGCGATTGATCCGCATATTCAATCGCGCGTCTGATAAGGCGAGTTTTGCACAAGAAAAACCACAGCCAGTGGGATGATGACAGAGATCAAGCCCACGGTAATCAGCAAGTTCCCTAAGTGGCTATAGTCAGCGACGGAGGCAACGGTACCCGTTCTGGGATCGGTAACCGCGCGGGTAACGGTAAAGATCTGATTCAGGTATTTTGTACCGAGACTGCTTGCTGACAATGCCATGTTGGTGAACGACGCCATGACCGCAAAAAAGGTAGCCTTCAGATGTGTTGGGGCGTTGCGCGCGATCCAAGCCAACATTGGGACCATCGCGATCTGACTCAGCGGTGACTCAACGGCTGTGTCAAGAATGGCGATAAACCTTGCATCCACGACCCCACCTGTGCGCGCGGCCGTCCATTCATGCACCCCGTAGTACAAGGCAAGGTTTGGCAGGGACAGCACTCCGGCGGCAATCGTGAGTAACACTACAACCTGCGCAATCGAACGACTTGCCATAAACGGCCTGAGGATAATCAGGCCAAGCAGAGCAAGTAGTGAGGTCAGAAGCGCTAGAATGGCCAGGAACTGTTCGTCAAACCCAAGCTCGTCGATCTCGAACCAGGTCAGGCCCGGTCCTGGCAAGGGAACTGCTCGAAAAACGAAAATGATAGTTGCTGTCCCGATCAGAACTTTGGCCTGTTTCCACTCCAGCTCTCTCAGCAAACGCGACATGAGGTAGAGAATGACCGTGAGCGACACCGCAAAAACGGTCTCTTGCGCGAAGGCAAAATTTGCGGTTCCCAACACTATGCTGAGAACAACAAACGCAAGTCCGCCCAGCAGTATCGGCCACCTTACTTCGGTGGTTTGATCTGGTCTGTGCAGAAGGTGTCCTCGACGAACGAGGCGACGCTGTATCAGAGCGTGAAGAACCACTCCACTGACAGACAACAGTGGGATAGCCAGGGCAATGAGATAGACCCGACCGTAGAGAACCAAACGATCGGCTTGCTCCAGATTTTCCGCCCCCGAAAAAATCCAGATGTTAACCGCGGCGACCCCTGCAAACCCGGATATGATCGCAATCCTGCCGAGGGTCTGCATGGTGGTGTGCCGGGCACGAACTTCGTCCTGAATAAACGCGCGTCCGTCTCGGTCCGATTGCGGCACTGCTTCGACTGTCATGGCGTCAGCAACGACATCCTGAATGGCATAACCTGAAGGAGCCAACATCAAGGCAACGACGTACCAATTCTCAAGTGGCATAATGCCGGCCATTTGGTCAGGCGCAGCCACAAGCCTGTACATGATGAGCAATGACGTCGTGATAAGGGATGCGCCAACGACAATCAGCAGGGATTTCCAGCGCCAGAACAGATCAACAAGATGACCCAGCGGCATTTTTAGAATCCACGGCAACCCGGCCCAGAATGCCAATCCCGCAACAGAGGCGGCGGATAGATTCAGATAGTCTTTAAGAAAAAACGCACCGACGACGGATGTTAGTCCCGAAACCCCGGCCGCAAAGTAAACCATCAATGGTGGCAAGTAAGACCATTGCAATTGTGCGACCAGATCAACGAAAGTCCGGTGCCACCAGCCTGAAATCCGCCTTCCAATTGTTGATCGGTCAGTGTTCATGCGTCAGTCGGACCCCGTTCTGATGACCCTGTGCTGTCGGTTTTCCTCTCAGAGAAATCCGGCACCAAAAAGCAGAGCGCTGGTCAGCACCCCAAGGATTGGCACAACAAGAGGTACGCGGAAATGTTCCCGAGTTGACCCTGGCCGGGACTTCAGCAATATCAGCGAGATGTTGACCAAAACAAACACTCCCAAAACGATCTGGGATGTGCGTTCCGCTAGTATGCCGATTGGCAGAGTTTGCGTCAGCAGAAGGATTATCGCAACTACCAACAGGGTTGCGACGACCGGTGTTTGGGTAACCTGCGGGACAGTCGCCAGTATTTTCGGAAGATGATCCCGGTCGGCAAGACCATAGATCACCCGCGACGCCATAATCATCTGGATCAAGACGCCATTGACTGTTGCAACAACCGCGACTGCGGCGAACCCTTGTTTGATTACTTCGGGTGCGTCGAAGAAAACCAGCGTGAGTGGGGCGGCCGAGGTCGACAAGGTATCGATAGGAACAACGAGCAGGACCGTGATCGAGGTCGCTAGATACAAACCCGTCGCCAGAACGAGCGTTAAAAGGATAGCCTTTGGAATTGTGTGGGTTGGGTCTTTTACCTCTTCCGCGACGTTTGCCATGTCCTCAAAGCCGACAAAGGCAAAAAAAGCCAGCAGAGATGCCGCCATAATACCGCGCCAGGTACTGAGCTCGAGCCCCGGAATCATCTCACTAATTTCATGGCCTTGCGGTTCCTGCACAGACATGCCCCAGCCAATCACAAAAAGAAGCCCCGCGATCTCGATGACCGTGATCACGGCTGCCACAAATACCGATTGTGTAATGCCCCAGAGTGCAATCAGCCCCATTACCGACACAACGCAGATCGTAAGCAATGCGGTGCCAAGCCCCGTCAGGGTGTGAAGGTATGAGGCCGCCCCAATCGCAACAGCGGAGGCTGAAATAATCCCAGACGCAGCAACGGCAAGACCGATTAGAACCGCCATCCAGCCCCTTTGAAATCCCGCTTCAACGTATGCCGCTTCACCCGCGCTTACGGGATAGCGTGTCGCGAGTTCGGCGTACGACAAAGCCGTCAGCGAAACGACGAGCGCTGCAACAAGAAACGAAACTGCAGCATAAGGGCCCGCGGCCTCGGCGGTTGCGCCGACGAGCACATAAATTCCCGCACCGACGGTAACACCGAGCCCATATAATGTAAGCAACGGGGTGGTGAGAGAACGTCGGAGTTTAGGGGACGGTGGATCAACTGTATGCATTCACCTCACTCCTTGATGGGCAATTGCCGGGTTACCGAAGCTGTGCCGCAAACAAGCACCCCGATGATAAACCAAGGGCTCATCACCGCTCATGCCGAGCTCCTTCTGAAACATTCATACTTTGATATGTAATTCTTTATTTGGCATTGATCTATATCATTAGGCGCTAAGACTGATCAGAGAGGCGGATCCGAATGCTGCGACCGTCGTTTCGTGATGGTTTTTCCCAGCTGGTACTCAAAGGTTGAATATGAGCGAGATCAATGAAGCATTCATTCGATATCGCGTATTTTCAACTCGAAATGCTGATCTCGGAGGAGGAACAGATGCTAGTTTGTCGCGGACTTCTTTTGTCAATATTTGCTGCAAGTGCTGCACTGGCGCAGGATATTGACCTTCAAAATGGGCACGATCTCTACAGAACTTATTGTTGGCAATGCCATGGTTTCGAGGCCACAGGAGATGGTCCAATGGCGGAGATGCTGGCGATAAGGACACCCGATCTGACGAGGCTCGCGGCCCAAAACGACGGTGTTTTTCCGATTGAGGCGGTGGCGCGTCAAATTGATGGTCGCGCACCATTGCTCGCGCATGGCGGAGAAATGCCCATTTTTGGAACAGCTTTGGACTCGGACCAAAAAGTTGCGCTGACCATGCCTGATGGCCAGCCGATGTTCGCAGGTGTGCCGTTGGCAAATGTGATTTACTATCTGGAGTCTATTCAAATCGAGTAGTTTGGTACAAATGCCGCCATTAGATTGTAGAGCACCACTGCCCACGTTTGTTGACGCCGGTTGATCTACATTAAGGTTATTTTCTACGGGAATTGGTAACATTCAGCATTGGGAAGATGAGGAGGAATCTCCGATGCCTGAAGAGAAGCCAAAATCAAGTTACTCCAACCCACTTGTCGATATTTTCAAGCAGATGCAGCCGTCTACTTCAGCCAATCCGTTTTTAGACGCTCAGCTTGAGCAATTCTGGGACACGCAGGAGAAGTCACTGAAAGAGGCAGAGGCCTTTGCTCAACATTGGTTTGAGAGGCGTCACGAGGCTGTTCGAACCGCGCTTGAAGCTGCGCGCTCGGCGTCTGCTGTAGACCCGACTGATCCGGCGAAAGCGCTGCAATCCATAGCAGAGTGGCAGAAGCACTCAGCCGAACGCCTTGTGGCTGACGCTCAGGAATGGTTCGAAACAGTTGCCCGATGTGCAGTATATGCAGCGGAAACCGAAGCCGAAGCTGTAGAAAAGACAATAGATGATGTCGCAAGTACAGCAAAGAAAGCGGGTAAGTCTTCGAAATCAGAACCGGTTTAGTGTGCCGCATCACTGCGGAGGCCGGAAAGATCGTAGCTGGAGCAATGGAAGGTAGCTAATATGTATAAAAACATTCTGGTACCAGTCGCGCTGGACAAAGATCATGATACACAGGCCTCATTTGAAGCTGCTCGTTTGCTGGCGAATGCAAATGCGGAATTCACAGTGCTCCATGTGCAGGAACCGATCCCTGCATATGTGGCATCCCAGATACCCGAGGAAGTTATGGCAAACACGCGAAAAGAGCTTCAGGAAGGCTTACATCGGAACGCTGCAGAGCTACCGGGCGCGAAACCGCGGCTTATCTCGGGGAGCGCTGGCCGAGCGATCGTTGATTTCGCAAATGAAAACAAAATCGATTGCATAGTGCTGGCCTCACACAAGCCGGGAATCGAGAACATATTTATTGGGTCGACTGCGAACCGGGTCGTTCACCACGCTAATTGTTCTGTCCATGTGGTCCGCTGAACCGGTTTCTGGTAAGCGCCGCACGTCGATTTAGCGTCGTGGATGAGTCGACTTTCCAGATCCCAGTTATTTTACGATCATCACACGCTGCATGAACATGTGGAAATGGAAGGCGTTGATAAGCTCAATGAGTGGGTCCGACTGAATGGATTGCGAAAGTTGAATTCAGGGGAATGGCAAAGCCATGAGCAAATACTTACTATTTCGGTATGTAGGTCCAAACGCCGATCTTTCCGCGTCTTCCTCTCAAATCTTGCACTCCGGCGGGAACCAATCTTTTGATTAAAGATTGCCCGATCTTGTCCGTCGGATCTATTGCCTCGATCAATAAATCGCTAACCACCAAAGAGGCTTTTAGTTTCCGGGACAGCTGCTCAAGCCTGCTTGCGACGTTCACGGTATCGCCGATGACACTGTATTCAAGACGGCGTTGGTTTCCGATGTCACCTGAGATAACGGGACCGAAGTGGATGCCAATCCCAATGCGTACCGGAGGAAGCCTTTCGGCACTCCTGTCACGGTTCCAGATGCTCAATGCCTCAAACATGTCAAAGGCGCATTGAAGTGCCTTTCTGGCGTCGTTCTCACTGGCCTCTGGTGTCCCGAAGGTCGCCATCAGCCCGTCGCCCAGATATTTGTCCAGTGTGCCTCCGTTCTCGAAAACTGCCTTGCCCAACCTGTCATGATACCCGCGTAAGAAATCAACGACATCGCTAGGGGCGTCGTTCTCGCACATGGAGGTAAACCCGATGATGTCAACAAACATGACAGCGACGTCTTGTTCACGCGCATCGCCAAAGCTGTCCTCGGCACTACTGAGACGGTCCACAACGTTTGGCGAAAAGTAGCGTGCAAGATTGGAGCGTGACCGCTCCGTACGAATTCGACTTTCTACAAGCCGCCGAGAGCGACGTACCAAGGCGGCGAGGCCAGCAGTAACAAGCAAGCAAACGATGATCTCTTGAGCCCAAAATCCCAGAAAGATGAAATTCGGATCAGAGCGCGCCATCAAAAAGTCCTCCACAGTGCGCTCACTAAGATCGAGGTTGGTATAGGCGCCAGGTTGGCTCACAAACCAAACCAGCATTCCTGTGCGCGCTGTAACGATGCAAAAACCGCACCAGAGAACCAGGCTTGGGCGAAAGCTGAATGCTGCCTGCATCAGGAAGAGATAGAAATAGGTGAACTGGCTTCCATTCATCAGGATCGCAGGTGGTAAATTGTATTCAGCGAAAGGGTTTGGAGTGCTGGAGATGAAAGCCAGCAAAGCACAGTCGATGGCAACGAAGACATAGTTCATTACACTGGCATTCGCGCTATGCTTGGCTGAAAAGTACTGCAAGATTCCAAGCACCGCGAATACTGCAACCTGAGAAATATCGTAGAGAAAGCTGGCACCGCGGCTTTGTGTGTCTATCGCAACCCAGATCAAAACAATACAAAGTGCTGTGGTTCGAACCTTCGCGGCCAGCAAAAGACCCTGCTGCTCTGCCTCGGCAAATCTGTCTTCGTTGCGACGCGTCAGCCGTCCTTGCGCGCGCTCTACAGCTGTACGATCAGCCGTTACGGGTTTCTGAAGATGCGTCACACCGCTTCCCTCCGATATCGAACAGCATAGCGGTCGTCGTCACGGACTAGAAGCGGAGTACATCTGGCTGCGGTTTGAGAACAGGACATTCGCCGCAGTGCGATATCTGGGTAGTTTGGGCTGAGGCTGTGTGAAAACTCCGGCCCACCAACTCTCTTGTCGAGCTCGTTTTCAGCGCCTGTGTAAATTGCTCTCTCAGAAGCGCGGAAGAACGCACATAAAGGGTATTTTCGACATATTTCGCCAACCGGTCAGAGTTTTCACACAGCCTCGGCTCATCGCAGACCTCGGAGCAAGTGCGGCAAGCACCCCGCCTCACATAATACTACCACCGAGGACGGCCCAAAGCCGCCATTTGCGCCAGCGGCATCGAAGGTCTAGTTCGAGCCCTGAGCGGACATTGATACATTGAAGCAACTAGCTGTCGCCGATAGAGTTTCATAGAGAGGTTTGCTGTTATGTACACCCTGATTGACACTGTGGTTGTGGGCGGAGGTCAAGCTGGTCTTTCCGTTAGCTGGCACTTAAAGCAGGCTGGCCTTGATCACGTTGTTTTGGACCGCGGGCAGATTGGCGATACATGGCGTAACCGTTGGGACTCGTTCTGCCTTGTCTCTCCTAACAAACTCTGCCGACTTCCAGGTTTCCATTACGATGGGGATGATCCCGATGGTTTCATGCTCCGCGATGAGATCGTCAAGTACATCGAAGACTATGCGAGCAGTTTTGGTCCGCCCTATCGAGGGGGCGTCGAGGTGGCTAGAATCGAGGCAAGTGCAGGACCGGGTCGGTTCAAACTAACCATATCAGATGGCGAAATCAGAGCGCAGAACTTGATCGTCACCGTCGGCACGCATCAACACCCGAATATACCAAGTTGGCATTACGATCTGCCCGAAAGGGTTACTGGCATACATACGTGTATCTATCGCAACTCAGCGAGCCTACCGGATGGTGCGGTATTCATTATTGGAAGTGGTCAGTCAGGGTGTCAGGTCGCTGAGGACCTGCACTTATCCGGGCGCGACGTACATCTCGCAGTGGGCAGTGCTGGCCGCATCCCACGTCGCTATAGGGGTCGCGACATTTTTGAATGGGACTTGGCGACTGGGTACATGAACATGGCGGTAAAGGACCATCCCAAAGGGACAGCTATCCGGTTCAAAGCCCATCCACATCTCTCAGGGCGAGAGGGTGGTCGTATTAATGATCTGCGCCAGATGGCGCTCGACGGGGTCAAACTACACAGCAAGGTTGAGTGTGTTCAAGACGGGTGTCTGATTTTGGCGGGCGGACTTGAAGAGACGCTCAAGGCAGTGGACGATGTGTGTCGCGCGGAAATGGAGAGCATCGACACGTTTGTTGCAGAGAATGGACTCGATGATCCCAAGGAAATTGTTGTCCCGATCAACTGGCAGCCCAAACCTGAACCACCGTTCTTCGACTTGGCTGCAGCAAATGTTTCAACCGTCATATACGCAACTGGGTTTCACCGCGATTTTGGATGGATCGACTTGCCAGTCTTCGATGAGACTGGCTATCCGCTATATGAGCGAGGTGCTACGGATATAGCAGGCCTGTACTTCTGCGGACTGCATTGGATGCATACACAAGGGTCTGGCCTGTTTTATGGCGTGGGCGAGGACGCGGAGTACGTAGTTGATCACTTGATTTCTACTTCGAACAAATAAGCTACGCGACAGCCTCGAGCCTAGCTTGGATCGAAGGTTTCCAACTGTAACAAGATCAGCTTCCAGAGTTGTGTCTCGATACGGCTTGTGATTGCGCTTTAAGCCAGTTGACGAACACCTTAGCCTCTGGGCGCTGAAATTCTGCTTGAGTCTGGATGTAATAGACGCCGAAGAGTGGCTCAGAGAACAACTCAATCATCCGGCCAGATGACAGATCGTCCTCGAAAAAAGCTCTGGCAGAATACGTGATACCGTCACCCCGGCGAACCGCAGTCATGATCAGGTTCCCCGGCATGTGATTGATCGTCAATGGCTCGGGAGGTACGACCCCATGATAGGTGAACCAGTCGGCCGCCTCGTTGGTGCCCAGTTCCTGCAACCA